>USOJ01000067.1 GCA_900556195.1 uncultured Eubacteriales bacterium | reverse complement strand
GTGTGCTTTTATTCTTCCGAATCGGTTTATTTTTTGCATACCGTCATTCAAAAAAGAGATAAACTCGTAATAACCGACGAAACGCTAAAAGAAAAATCGGTTTCCAGAATCAAGAAGAAAACTGACTTATTTGTTATGGACGGCGCGAAAACCGTAATGGAAAGAAATAACGACGAGGCGTTTTTACTGGACGACGTGAGTATTATGGTCGCGTTCAATAAAAAGACGCAGGACGAACTTATTTACACAGATATGCTCAAATTTACCAACATAAACCGTTTGAGTTTATCCGAAGATTGCCCCGCCGAACTCATTGCGTTTTTTGATCCGAGCGTCGAATATATCCGCGTTAAACAGGACGGAAAAGATACGGGCGGATATCTTAAATTTTTTAATAAACCCGAGATAAAACTTAATCGTCTGTCCGACATCGACAGATATCTTTCTTCCGGCACGATAAAAGGTATAAACACGTTTTTATGCGCTATGAAAACTTTCGATAACGGCGGATATTTAATCGTTGACGAACTCGAAAACCATTTCAATCATGAAATTGTATCCACTCTTATAAGGTTTTATATGGATTCGAAAGTAAATCACGGCGGCGCGACGTTGATTTTCTCTACGCACTACGCCGAAATTTTGGATGAGTTTGAGAGAAACGACAGCATTTATATCATTCGTAACAGAAACGGTATTACAGTAGAGAATCTTTCCAAAATATTGAAGAGAAACGATATTAAAAAGAGCGAGGCTTACGAAAGCGACTTTTTGAAAGGAACGGTTCCGATGTATGAGGCGTATATGAATTTGAAGAAAAACATTATGCTCGGCGGGAAGGAGCGTAAATAATGGAACTTTCTAAATACGTCGCCTGTATCTGCGAAGGCGGAGCGGAAAAAACGATTATGGAATTGCTTTTAAGCGATAATCGGCTGATATTCACATACGACGATTTGTTGGACGGTGAAATTTTGCGATGCCGCAAAGCAAAGGAATTTGAAGAGCGTTATTTAAGAAAGGGGTTTACCGAACAAATAACGGTTCTTCGCGTTTTGGATTCTCGTCGAGAAAATTTCACGCTAAGCAAGGCTTACGCACCCAAAATAAAAGTTGTAAACGTAGTTACAGCGCCCGAAATAGAAATGCTTGTCATTTTCGGCGAAAATAAATATTCGGACTTTAAGAAATTACATATAAAGCCAAGCGATTATTGTAAAACGATTTTGGGTTTCACGAATGTTAAAAGCCCCGAATTTGTTGCCGGGTATTTCAAAAATATAAACAAATTGATTGAGACGATAAAGGAATACAAACGTGTTTCCGACGTAAGAAATAACGAATACGCTTTGGCTGATTTATTAAAGTAAGATTAGATGAAAGATTTTATTTTTCGGTGTTATGATATCGGGAAAAATCGGCTCTGTCAAGGGTAAAAAATGTCGCTGAAAATTATGAGTTAATCGACTTATACGGCAACATTTTCTACTTATTCCTTGACCGTTCCGACGTTTCCCGATTGATTGTTTTGCCGAAAGAAAATAAATATCTTTCCGGAGGGAAAACTATGGATAAAGGAGTTATCTACGCCAGATTCAGTTCGCAAAGTCAGAACGAACAAAGCATTGAGGCTCAAGTTCGTATATGCAAAGAGTTTGCCGAGAATAAAGATATACAAATCGTAAACGTTTATTCAGATAAAGCGCGGACGGGGACAAACGACGCTCGCCCTGCTTTTCAAAGAATGATTTCGGATGCAAAAAGCGGAGCGTTCAGGTACATAATCGTGTATATGTTCGACCGCTTTGCAAGAAATCGCCGCGACAGCATTATGTATAAAGAAATGCTGAAAGAAGAAGGTATCAAGGTGTTGTCCGCCCTTGAACCGATTGCCGAAGACGAAGGCGGCGAGTTCTACGAAATGTTTTTGGAATGGAATGCCGAAAAATACAGTAAACGGCTTTCCAAGAGAGTAAAAGACGGACTCGATACAAGCGTGGCGAACGGACATTTTTGCGGCGGAGCGTTGGTTTACGGTTACAAAATCGAAACGGAGCCTATTGCCGGCAAAAATAACAAAGTTATAAAGCGCGTCGTTATAAACGAAGACGAGGCAAAAATTATAAAATTCATATTCGAACAATACGACAAAGGTTTTTCAAAACTCGAAATCGCGAAAATGCTTAACGAACAAGGCGAAAGATATAAAGGGAAACCGTTCAAAGGCAGGACTTTTGATAAATGGATGCTTAACGAAAAGTATACGGGAGAATTTACGTTCGGCGGCAGACGTTGCGATAATATGTATCCTGCAATTGTGGGTAAAGACTTGTTTGAAAGAGTTCGGAAAAGACTTACGGCAAACAAATATACCGCAGGCGGACAAGCAACGGCGAAAGAACCGTATCTGCTTACGGGGAAATTATATTGCGGTCATTGCGGAACGGAAATGGTTTCGGGTGGCGGAACGAGCGAAACAGGCGTTCAGCATCATTATTACGTCTGCAAAAAGAAAAGGAGCGGTAAGTGCGATAAGCACAGCGAAAATAAGGACAATCTCGAACTATACGTTACTAATTGCGTAAGAGATTTTTTAAGCGATAGAAAGAATGCCGAAACGGCGGTTGACGACGTCCTTGCGTATTACGACAAACGTACCGATGAGCAAAACTTAAAAAGCGTTATTACTCGTATCAATAAGATAAACGAAGAAGTGTCCGCTTTGACGGATTCATTTGTAAAAGCGAAAAGCGTGTTGTTGCAAAATTCGATTGAAAAGAAAATGGCGGAATACGAAGTTTTATTGAATGATTTGGAAACGCAAAAAGCGCAGTTGGAACTCGAACGCGGTTACAGACTTACTCGTGAAGATTTGCTTGCATTTATCGAAGAAATATTGAAAGGCGACGTGAACGACAAGAATTATCAAAAACAAATTATCGATCATCTCGTAAGTCAGGTGTTTGTCAGCGACGACGATACGATTGTATATTTTAATATCCGCGGCGGAAAAGATATAGAGAAAATGACCTTTGACGACGTTAAAAATACCAAAAACAATATAAAAGGCGTTATGATTTTCCTCTGCCTCCGTCATCCGGGAGTTCAAATCTCTCCACCCCAGCCAAACAAAAAGAACAGGCTTCTGCCTGTTCTTTTTGTTTTACTTGCGAAGCGGTTAAAGAGAGATTTGAACTAAGAGCGACGCCGCCGGGCGAAAAAACAGTCCTGCGGACTGTTTTTAGCGATGACCGAAGATATTTGCAAAGCATCGGCTTAAATTTCAGAATTTGCTTTGCAAATAACAAGAGGAAAATCTCTCTACCTATAATATTTTTTTATTCTTTATTTTTATTTGCGGAGGACTTGCGATATTTCGCGGGAGTTGCTCCGTACTTTTTTTTGAAGGCGTTTATAAAATAAGAAACGCTTTCAAGTCCTATGGCGTGGCAGCACTCTTCCACAGAACAAGCCGACGTCTGCAATAAAAACGCCGCGTGGTTAAGCCTTAAAGACAAAATATAATCGGTCAGGGTAACGCCGAATTCCTGCTTGAATTTTTTAGAAAGGTATATCCTATTATAACCGAGTTCGGAATAGACGAATTCTATCGCCTGCGGGTCTATATAATGATTGTTTATCGACAGCAGGCACTTATTTCTGAAATCGAGCGAACTGCCGCCGCCCTGCGTTTCCATGCAGATACCGCCGAGCAGTTGTACGACTAAAACTTTTTCGTAGTTCTTTCGGCTGATATCCGAGTTTGCGTCGGACAGGAACATAGCGAAACACCGTTCGTGAAAGGCAACGTCTTCGTCGGACAGTTTGAAATGCACTATTTTACGCTCCACGATATCGTCGTATAGATTTTCGTCGATAAAATCGCAGGCGGTTTTGAGTAAAACGGGGCGAATAAGCACGTCGCGGTGTTCGCAGCGGCTTTTTTCGCGTATGAAACGGTGCGGAACGCCGGGGCTTATCAGGTAAGCGTCGCCGACCGAAAGTCTCTCGGTCATATTCGACGCAAGATGACCGATCGAACCCGACTTGATATAGAACAACTCGAAAAACGAGTGGTCGTGCGTGACTTCGTTACTTTCGTCGTTCAGTTTAGTCGAAAGGTTTAACGTTGCGGGTAACAGATGATAAGTTTCCATAAGTTAATTCACGGCAATTTTTTATTTTTATATAGTAATTATAAGATATAAAGCAAAAATTGTCAATATTTTTCGGTAAAAAAGTTTATACAGAGTAATTTTATGTTTTTTGAAAGTGTTGAATAACGACAAAAACTATGCTACAATAACTATTGCCAAGACGAGTTCGGGGTTGAAATCGTTCAGGGCAACAAAAAATGAAAGGGGTACCCCTTTCTCGTCTGCGACGAGAAAGTCCCTTAAAGGAGAGAAAGGGATGAAAAAGTTATGGCAAATGCTTCTCGTTTTTGCGATGGCGGTATCGTGCGTGTGCGCGGTGGCGTGTTCGAATAAAAACGGGAACAAAACTTGTAAGCACGACTACGAAGAAACGGTAGTCGCGGCTACGTGTACGACGGGCGGTTATACCGAACATAAGTGTTCCAAGTGCGGCGACACTTATAAGGATAACGAAGTTGCGGCTCTTAACCACGATATGACGGACTGGGCGGAAAAAACGCCCGCAACGTGTACCGCGGCGCAAGTTTTAGAAAAACATTGTAAGAGAACGGGTTGCGATTACGAAGAAACAAAAGACGGCGACGCCGCGCTCAACCACGATATGGAGTGGACGATTACGCTTAACCCGACCTGCACCGCAGACGGAAAGAAAGACGGCGCGTGCAAACGCGCGGGTTGTACTTATACCGAAACCGACGTCAAGATAGACAAACTCGGTCATCACTACGTAGAATCGAAGACTGACCCCAAAGCCAAAGCGGCTACTTGTACCGAAGACGGCTTAAAGGTTGAAATCTGCGATAACCCCGGTTGCGACGACGACGAAACGAGAAAAGAGAGCGTCATACCTGCGCTCGGACATACCGACGACGGAACGAAAGCGGTGGTTACCGCTCCCACTTGTACCGAACAAGGTTATACCACTTATCACTGCGAAACTTGCGATCAGGATTATCGGGACGATTACGTAAACGAACTCGGACACGAAATGGCGTTAGAACAAACGGTAAAAGTTTCTTGCCTTACCGACGGTTACGAACTTTGGATATGTCAGCGCGATAATTGCGAATACAGTGAAAAGAGAGAAATCGCCGACAAACTCGACCACGTATTCGATACGGACGGCAATTGTAAGAGCGGTTGCGGAAAGACGATAAACGACAAACTCACTTGGATAAACACCAAATACGACGTTACTTATAACGAATCTGCCGACAGACTTACGCTTATCGGCGGCGACCCCGGTAAAGAGCAGATTCAGCAATTCGTAACGATTCCTGCGTTTCTCTTCAAAACTATGAAGGAGGCCGGCAAAACGCAATTCGCCGTCAATCTGTATAAATGGAGCGAAACGACGCCCGTATTCGGATTAAACTTTACGGAAGAATCTGCAGATTGGAAATATACCAACAACGTCGATACGTCTTCGGACGTTATGACCATAACCGACGAAATGGTAGAAAAAGGATTTAAGTTTATACTTTTATACGCCGACCTTACGCAACGCGATCCCGCGGCGTGGAAGGCTACAGTAAAAACCACCGGTCTTGATTTCGATATAGAATTCATTAAACCGTTTGACATAAACGATAAATCGATGTGGGTAAGAAGCGAATTTGCTTCTACCGCGTATTCAACGGAAAAGGGCAAATGGACGATAACCGACGCGGCGCCGGGAACGGGCGACGTTCAGAAAAAGGTTACCATAAGCGCGGACGTATTCAAAGCAATGAGCGAAACTTACGGCTCGTTCAAATTCAGATTCACGACGAAAGACGCGGGGACTGCTCCTATATTCGGTTTCAAAGAAGTTACCGAGGATTGGACGAAATACAAATACGGTAATTATGCATACATAACTGCCGAAAAGTCTATAACTGCCGACATGTTGACAAACGGATATTCATTCACTTTGCTTTATGCGGATGCGAACAAAAAAGCCGGTGTCGAGGCAGCCGACGTAACCGGTTTTGATATGGATATAGAATTTATGCCGAAATACGACTTTGCCAACAAGGCGACTTGGATAATGAACGGTTTTGAATCTTGTTCGTATGTCGAAGGCGACAGATGGAATCTTTTAGGCTCCGGAAGTGAAGGCAGTTTTGTAATCAGGGCGGAAGTGATTGCCGCTATGATTGAAAGCGGAAAGACGAGTTTGACGCTTACGTTTGGCAGACTTGAAGCAAATCAGGATACTTA
>USOJ01000066.1 GCA_900556195.1 uncultured Eubacteriales bacterium | reverse complement strand
CAGCCGCTATTCCGTCCGAAAAGGAAACAGCCGAATATTTACGCGCGGAAGAGAAGGGGATAGTTTTAATCGCCACTAACTTCTTTTCCGATCCGAAATACGCGCGCAATGCGGTTGCGGTCTGATTATTGTCTTCCAAAGCGTATTGCATAGACGAAACTATGTCGTTTATCGTGTATTTGTAATCGCTCTTGAATAAAACGCAGTTAGAAACCTTCATTCTTCCGTCGGTTATCGTTCCCGTTTTATCAAGGCACAACACGTCTACTCTCGCAAGCATTTCAAGCGCGTACATATCCTGTACGGAGGTATTTTTACCTGCAAGACGTATAACGCCGACAGCCAATGCAAGGGTGGTAAGCAAAAACATTCCGGACGGAATCATTCCGAGAACGACCGAAGTCGTTCTTTTAACCATTTCAACGACTCCGAGTTGAGTTAATTTGCCTGCAATCGCGTAAACTTTATCGTCGCGTGATATGGGGTTTGCAATTAAAACCGCCTTATTAGTCAATAGCACGCCTATACTTATCGGAATAATTAAGATACCTATAACTCTTATTATCCAGGTAAGGGTAGACATAAGTTCGGACGAAGGCTTTTTGTATTTTTTCGCTTTTGCGGACAATTGTTGGATATATCTGCTTTCGCCGACTTTGTC
Organism: uncultured Eubacteriales bacterium; assembly: GCA_900556195.1. Classification (GTDB taxonomy): domain Bacteria; phylum Bacillota; class Clostridia; order Christensenellales; family Borkfalkiaceae; genus UBA10281. The sequence continues at coordinate 5,712 of USOJ01000066.1, read as the reverse complement.
CGCTACGATCAACGCGTTTCCGCTTACTACGAAACTGCCTGCAAGTACCTGATCTCCGACTTTCTTTTTGACGGGAACGCTTTCGCCCGTAAGCATGGATTCGTTTACTTCGAGCATACCCGATAAAAGCGTCCCGTCGACGGATATCTGATTGCCCGTAGAGTATTTTACCACGTCGTCTAAAACGATTTCGTTTACGGGAATATCTGCGCTTTGACCGTTTCGCACGACGTGAGCGACGGGTTCGTTCAGAAGCGACAATTTTTCTATCGTTTTCTTGGCTTTAATCTCCTGAATTATACCGATTGCGAGATTGCAAGCGTATATTATGACGAAAGTGAAATTAAAAATACCTACTTTTTCGTCGGGAGTTTTTGCTTGAGAATTCACGAAAAGCAACGCCGCAAGACAAACGACGCAGAGCAAGTTGAAAAACGTAAATAAATTCGAACAGATAATCTTTCCGACCGACTTTGAATATTGTCTTCCTTTTACGTTGCATTGATATTGAGATTGACGGGTAAGAACTTGCTCGCTCGTCAAACCGAATTTCGGATTGGGGTTAAACCTGTCTTCGGGTAAAACTTCTTCCGGAACTTTATTTTTATTCGACGGCTTACGCTTTTTTTCTTTTTTTACGGTATGAGGCGTAAGAAATTCGTCGATTTTTGTATCAAGATCGTATGCGTCGCTTTGTTTGTCCGACATATAACTCTCCTTTAACGGCTGTTTATCCGATTGATTGTTCTTTATATATAATGAGATTATATCATATTATTTCTTAAATTTCAAGATTATAAATGTGATTAAATCGTCAAAACTTATAATAATAATTTATACGCTCGTTTAAGTTAAAAAATCTCGGTATTTTTATGCATTAAATTGACTTTTTTTGCCTTTTGATATATAATCGGTTATATAAAACGAAAAGGAACGGATTATGGATAATAAATCGTTGTTAAAGTATGCCGAACTTGCCATAAAAGTAGGCGTAAATCTGCAAAAAGGCGAGATGCTCGTCGTAAACGCCCCTGTTTCTGCGCAGAAATTCGTTGAAATAGTCGTTAAACAAGCGTATAAAGCGGGCGCAAGAAACGTAGAAGTTCAGTGGACGGACGAAATCGTCAGTAAACTTAACTACAAATATCGTTCGAAGAAAGAACTTGCTAAAGTTCCCGAATGGGTTAAGGTAAGAAGCGATTCTTATATAGAAGAAAAAATCGCTTATCTCAATATTTTTTCCGAAGACCCGGAATGTCTTAAAGGCATAAATCCCGAAAAGGTCGCGATTTTCAGAAGAGCGAGAGGAAAGGCGTTGGAAAAATTCAGAGATTATACCGGGTCTAATAAACTCCGCTGGTGCATTATCGCTTACCCAAACAAGGCGTGGGCAAAAAAGATGTTCCCTTCGCTTAATGCAAACGAAGCGTTAAAAAAGCAGTGGGAATATATAAAAAAGACCGTTCGTCTTGACTATGATAATCCGATTGAAGCGTGGAAAGAGCATCAGGAACGTATTACGCGTCGTTGCGAAACTCTGAATAACGCTAAAATCGTTGCTTTTCACTATAAAAACTCGCTCGGAACGGACGTTACGGTCGGAATGCCGAAAGGTTATATTTTCTGTGGCGGAGCGGAAAAGGGCGAACTCGACGGTATTTATTTCACGGCAAACATGCCTACCGAAGAAGTTTTTTCGTGTCCCGACAGAAATGCGGTGAACGGGAAAATCGTCGCAGCGTTGCCGCTTTGCAGAAACGGTCAGATTATAGATAAATTCTGGTTTGAGTTCAAGAACGGCAGAATCGTTGACTATGGAGCAGAGCAGGGCTACGATAACCTTAAAACTATTGTAGAAACCGACGAGGGGTCGCATTATTTAGGCGAAATCGCGCTCGTAGGATATAATTCTCCTATCAGAAATCTCGAAACGATGTTTTACGAAACTTTATTCGACGAAAATGCGAGTTGTCATTTTGCGATAGGCGATTGTTATCCGACCTGCCTTCGGGGCGGCGGAGATATGAACAAAGAAGAACTTGCCGAACACGGCTTAAATTCTTCGCTCGAACACGTCGATTTTATGGTCGGAACGAACGACCTTGAAATCACGGCAACGACCGAAGACGGTAAAACTCTTAAAATCTTTGAAAACGGGGAATGGGTAATATAATGAGTAAGAAAAACAAAAAGGTCTCGGCCGAAGAAAACGAAATAACTAACGACGTTTCGCTCGTTTCAGAAAAAAAGAGCGAAGTGATCGAACATTCGATAGTTACCGTACTGTCGGCAATACTTTTAATCGTTTGCTCTTTTATAAGAGATAAAGACGACGTTACCCGTTGGCTTTATACTATTTCGTTTGTCGTGTCTGGGTACGAAATACTTTATTCGGTAATCGTAAAACTATCGAAAAAAGAAGTAATCATCGAAGAAATTGCCGTTATTGCCGGTTCTCTCGTTTTGCTGTATTCGGGTTACGGGCAATATGCGTGCCTTATAATTATAGCATATACTTTGGTCGCTCTTTCTAAAAAAGCGTTCGAATATATCGCGTTGAACAAATCGGAAAAACTTTCAATCGCGGCGGGCTACGAAACCGACGACGAAATTAAAAAATCGCTCGAAGTGAGAGCGGAAAATCTTAAAACGATACTCGAAGAAACTCCTGATTCAAGAGTTTACGAAAAAAAATTCAAATTGATTTTCGGTATCGCAGGTATCGTTATCGGACTCGTATTGACGTTTATACCCCCGATATTTGCAAAGAACGGCTACGTAGACGCCCTTAAAGATAAATGGCTTATCTGCGGCGCGATAGTAATATCGTTGTGGCAATTATCTTCGGTTTGCGTGTTTTCAACGCTCAATTATATCGCAGGATTTATGGCTGCCGATAAATACGCGGCCACCTTCGGCTCGTTTGCGGCGATTGACAAATTTTCTGCGGCTACCGAAATCGCATTCGACGGGGCAGGCGTATTGACCGATAAAAGTCTTACGATAAATTCCGTCGATTCTACGAACGCCGAAAAAGTACTCTCGGTACTTTATTCGCTTGAAAACGATATCGACGAGTATATAAAATCGGCGATTTCCGTGTATGCAAAAAACAACGGAATTACTTTGGACGTTATTCCTTTCGAAAACGTAAAACGGCTCGAAACGTTAGGAGTTACCGCAGATTTTAACGGTGAACGGTACGTGGCGGGCAATAAAAAATTGCTTAAATCCGTCTTCGATATTTCGGTAGAAGACGATAGCGCAGAGTCTGTAATTTACGTTGCGAAAGAAGGCTCGGTAATCGGTAAAATCAACTATAATCGAATTGATAAAGTCAACGTTAAGGGCGAAATAAAAGAATTAACCGACGATATCGGTATGACTTCGTCGCTTCTCAGCGCCGATAAAGTATCCGTAGTGAACGCAATGAAAGAGAAACTCGGTCTTGACAAAGCGATTGCCGGAGCGTCGCCGAAATATAAGGCGGACTACGTTAAAAAATCGAACGCGATGTACGTCGGCGACAGCGAGTACGACGCGGAAACGATCAAATTGCTTGACGGCGCATGCGTATCGGCAGGAGGCAATAAAGTATATCAAAACGGATTGACCGTCAGCGGTCGCGACGTAAGACAGATTCCCGTTGCGGTTAAAATTGCCGGGAGAACGGTAAAAAAGAAGAAGTTTATAACTTTATTTACCGCCATACTAAAAGCGGCGGCAATAGTAAGCGGAGTCGTTTTATTTGCCTTAAAAGGTAAATATATATGGCTACCGATTTTATGTTGCATAGCGACGGACTTAATAGCGTTTTTCTCTGCCGCGACGAATTTAACCGATCCCGCATAAATTTTATTCGTTGTCAATAAACCTCTTTTACGATAATATAATTGTATAAGAGGTTTATGTTTTGAAGAAAATAGAGAAGAGAACCGTCAATGTGGTTTCTGGCGTTATACTTTGCTTTATTGCCGTCGCGATAACGGCGATATGCTTTCTTAAAGGCGACGTCGCGCTGAAAACGGACGGAAAAAGTTACGCTCCGTACTATAACGGCAACAGAAATTCGCATAAAGTTGCGATAATGATAAACGTGTACGAGGGGTCGGAAGTCGTTGAAGAAATGTTATCCGTTCTCAAAGAAAAAGGGGCAAAAGCGACTTTTTTCGTAGGCGGTTGTTGGGCGGACGACAACGGCGAATTGCTTTTGAAAATTCTCGAAGACGGACACGAATTAGGCAGCCACGGATATTTCCACAGAGATCACGCGAAACTCAACGAATCTCAAAACCGTGAAGAAATGACCGCAACGGACAATCTTATTCGTCGGTTGACGGGATACGACGTAAAATTATTCGCGCCGCCGTCGGGCTCTTATTCGGCAACCACGTTAAAAGTTGCCGAAAGTATGGGTTACAAAACGATAATGTGGAGCAAAGACACTATCGACTGGCGGGATAAAGATATCAAAACTATAATAAACAGGGCAACGAAAAACGTTTGCGGAGGGGATATGATATTGATGCACCCTAAAAAGCACACGCTTGAAGCATTGCCGAAAATTTTAGATTATTACGAAAAGGGAGGACTTACCGCCGTAACGGTAAGCGAGTGTATAGAAAATGGCGCAGGTTAAAAAATATGCGGGCGGATTAAGACTTATCGTCGAAAATATGCCGTCTTTACGTTCTGTCAGCGTCGGAATATTGGTCGGGGCGGGCAGTTGCCTTGAAAACGCCGATAATAACGGGATATCTCATTTTATAGAGCATACGACGTTTAAGGGGACTAAGAGATTTAATTCCCGTACTCTTTCGGAAGCGTTTGACGACGTAGGGTCGCAAGTAAACGCGTTCACTTCGAAAGAAATGACTTGTTATTACGTCAAATCTACGAAATCGGTGTTGGAACGAAGCGTTGATCTCCTTTCCGATATGTTCCTTAACTCGGTTTATGACGAAGACGAATTAAACCGTGAAAAAGGAGTGGTTATCGAAGAAATAAACATGTCGGAAGACACGCCCGAAGACGTTTGTCTGGATACTCTGTCTTTGGCGTATTTCGGTAACGACGGATTAGGAAGAACTATTCTCGGCAGTAAAGAAAATATTACGAAATTCGATAGATCGTATATCGAAGCGTATAGAAAAGCCTATTACAACGCAGATAACGTAGTAGTGTCTTTTGCCGGTAACGTAACGATAGAAGAAGCAGATATACTCGTCTCAAAGTATATCGCGCCTTATATTTCTACAAGCAAATCGGACGGTCTGATAATTTCTACCGATAAAAATCTGCACGGAAGAATCGCTAAAAATAAAGAAATCGAGCAGTTACATCTTGCGCTTGGGTTTTCGTGCGTAAAATACGATGACGAACTCAACAACGAAGCGGCGGTTATGAACGTCGCGCTCGGTTCGGGGATGAGCAGTCGATTATTTCAGACGGTAAGGGAAAAGTTAGGGCTGTGTTACACCGTATATTCGTATCCGTCGGGTTACAGAAATACGGGCAGTTTAGCCGTTTACGCCGGACTTAATAAAGAAAACGTCAATAAAGCGTACGACGCGATATTCGCGGTTCTGAAAGAGTTACAAAAAGACGGCGTAGGCGAAAACGAACTTTTAAGAGCGAAAGCGCAGATGCTTTCGTCGTTCGAATTCGGAAGCGAAAGCGCTGCTTCGCAAATGATGCTATTCGGAAAATATT
>USOJ01000065.1 GCA_900556195.1 uncultured Eubacteriales bacterium | reverse complement strand
ATAGATACGCTCAATAAAAGCGCGATAAGAATATTAAGACTCCTGGGTGATAACGAAACTCAGAAAGTTATCGCTAACGCGGGCATAGAACAGGAGTATTTTCTTATAGACAAGAGCGTTTACGAAAAACGCGTAGACTTAATCGATTGCGGCAGAACGCTTTTCGGAGCGAAACCGCCCAAAGGGCAGGAACTCGAAGATCATTACTTCGGCAAAATCAAGGCTCGCGTATGGGATTATATGAACGACCTCGACCGCGAACTGTGGAAACTCGGGGTATTCGCCAAGACCAAACACAACGAAGTCGCCCCCGCTCAACACGAACTCGCAAACGTATATACGACCGCGAATCTCGCCGTCGATCAGAACCAGATTACCATGTCCGTTATGAAGTCGGTTGCGAATAAGCACGATATGGTGTGCCTGCTCAACGAAAAACCCTTTGCGGGGATAAACGGCAGCGGCAAACATAACAACTGGTCGCTTTCTACCGACTTGGGCGAAAATCTCTTCAAACCCGGTAAAAAGCCCGCCGAAAACAAGAAGTTTATGACTTTCTTCGCGGCGGTCGTGGCTGCCGTTGACGATTATCAGGATATGCTACGCGTGTCCGTCGCTTCGCCCAGCAACGATAACAGACTCGGCGGAAACGAAGCGCCCCCGGCGATAGTTTCGATGTTCGTCGGATCGGATATGGAAGAAGTAATCGCATCGTATTTAAGCGGGGTCGCGGCTAAAGAAAAGATCAAAGCGCAGTCGAGAGTGGGCGGCAATATCGCCTACACGAAAGACGATACGGACCGCAACAGAACTTCGCCGTTCGCCTTCACCGGAAACAAATTCGAATTCCGTATGGTCGGATCGGATATGTCGTCGGCGGGCGCGAATATCGTGCTTAATACGATAGTTGCCGAAGAGCTCGACAGAATTTCCGACGAAATAGAGAAACGCGGCGCGGATAAAACCGACGACGTTATAAGGGATACGTTCAGAAAACATTCCCGCATTATCTTTAACGGCAACAACTACTCCGCGGAGTGGAGAGAAGAAGCGAAGAGAAGGGGATTGTTCGACGCCCCCACGACCGTGGACGCGATAGCAGCCTATCTCAACCCCAAGAACGTCGAATTGTTCGAAAAGCACGAAGTGTTTACGGGTAAAGAACTTGCCAGCCGTTACGAGATTATGATCGACCGTTACGTAAAAACGCTCGATATAGAGGCTCGCACGATGCTTTGGATGACCGACAGAGAGATTATCCCGGCGTCGATAAATTACCAGAAAACGCTTGCCAAAGCGGCTAACGCGAAGGCAGTCGCGGGCGGAAGCATAAAAACCGAAGGTAAACTTCTGAAAAAGACTTCTTCGCTTACCGATAAAATTTACGACCAGAGCGAAAAACTTACCGATTTGCTCGCCGAAGCCGAAAAGATCGCAGACGGCTACGAAAGCGCGGTTTTCCATAAAGAAAAAATCAAAACGCAGATGGAAGCGCTCCGTAAATCGTGCGACGAACTCGAAAACTGCGTGGCGAGAAGCGAATGGCCGTTCCCGACCTACGTCGACATTTTAAGCAGCGTAAAATATTAAAAATCGCCGTTTTCACGCGGGCGGAAGAGATTTTCTCTTCCGCCCGCGTATATTTTTTGGCGAAAACGCTTATAAAACGGCGCAGCGATTGACAAAATTCAATAAAGACCTTATAATAGACGAGTAAAATAACGGGCAAAAGATTTTGCCGAAAGGAATTTGTATGGTACGCTACGACGTATACGAAGATAAAGTAAGGACGCTTAAAAAGACGCTCGAAGAAGCGGGATATTCGCTCGACGTTGACAATTTAAGAATAAGGCTTAAAGAACTCGAAGCCGAACTCGAAAAACCCGAAGTATGGTCGGATATAGAAAAATCAAAACACGTAAGCCGCGAAGCGCAACAGATAAGAAACAAACTCGACGTTTTCGATAAAGCCGAAAAGGCTGTCGGCGACGCGGAGATGATGATCGAACTCGCCGAAGAAGAGGGCGACGAATCGGTACTCGAAGAAGTCGATAAAGACCTTTCCGAAGCCGAAAAGGAGATAGAAGACATAAGACTTCGCACTCTGCTTAAAGGCAAGTACGACGCTTGCGACGCTATTTTGACTCTCCACGCGGGCGCGGGCGGAACCGAAGCGTGCGACTGGACGGAAATGCTCTATCGTATGTATATCTGCTACGCCGAAAAGCACGGGTATAAACTCACCGAGTACGATCGTCTGGACGGCGACGGAGCCGGGCTTAAATCGGTATGCTTCAAAGTCGAGGGCGAGAACGCCTACGGCTACTTAAAAGCCGAAAAGGGCATACACAGACTCGTCAGAATTTCGCCTTTCGACGCCAATGCAAGAAGGCAGACGTCTTTCTCGTCGGTAGACGTAATGCCGGATATTCAGGAAGACGGCGATATAGAAATCCGCCCCGAAGAAATCAAGGTCGACACGTATCGTTCGAGCGGCGCGGGCGGTCAGCACGTCAACAAGACCGAGTCTGCCATAAGAATAACCCACTTGCCCACAGGCATAATAGTCGCCTGTCAGAACGAGCGTTCGCAGGTTCAGAACAAAGAACAGGCAATGCGTATGCTTAAAAACAAGTTGCTCGAAAAGCGCGAAGAAGAACGTATGGCGGAAGCCAGCGCAATAAAGGGCGAAATCAAAAAGATAGAATGGGGCAGCCAGATTCGTTCGTACGTTTTCTGCCCGTATACCATGGTTAAAGATCACCGCACCGGCAGCGAAACGGGCAACGTTCAGGCGGTAATGGACGGCGATATAGATCAATTCATTATCGATTATCTTAAACAGTCTTAAAGCCGTATTCATCCGACTTCGCTCATTCGCAACGGCGGACTCGGTAACCGTCATCGCGGGCGTGGCGTGGCGATCCCGAAGATAGGAGTATGGGCAAACGTAGCCGCTCCGACCTTTGATACAGGGATTTTTCACTGCGTTCGGGACGACGGATACACGCGCCGTAATGAGCGGCGGCGAATTATCTCCCGCAAGGGCGGTATTTTTAAGACTTTGAAAAATCAACACGAAAATGTATAGCGACGAAATCAAAAAATTCAAAATCAAACGAGACGCGGTTATTCTCGCGATAGAGTCATCCTGCGACGAAACCGCGGCGGCAATAATCAAAAACGGACGGGAGATACTCTCGTCCGAAATTTCGTCTTCGTGTACCGAGCATATCCGTTTCGGCGGAGTAGTTCCCGAAATCGCTTCGAGGGCGCACACGAGCGCGATTTCTTTAACCGTACGAAAAGCCGTAGATAAGGCGAATATCGACCTTAAAGATATAGACGCGGTTGCCGTTACTTACGGCGCAGGGCTTCTTGGAGCGTTGCTCGTCGGCGTAAGTTACGCCAAAACGCTCGCGTATTCTCTTAATGTTCCGCTCGTTCCCGTAAGTCATATAAGGGGGCATCTTGCGGCTGCGTATTTAAGCGATAAAAACTTAAAACCGCCGTTCGTAAGTTTGCTTGCAAGCGGCGGGCATACGGCTATAATAGTCGTGGAAGATTACGATAAATTCAAGATTTTAGGCGGCACGCTCGGCGACGCCGTAGGCGAAGCATTCGATAAAGTCGCCCGCGTTCTGGGGCTTAATTATCCCGGCGGACCGAATATAGAAAAACTTGCCCGCGAAGGTAAAAACAATATAGAATTTCCCAAAATGCTTAAAGGCGTCGGAGGGTATAATTTTTCGTACAGCGGACTTAAAACCGCGGTAATAAATTACGTTCACCACGCAAATCAGACGGGCGAAAGAGTAAACGAAGCCGACGTGGCGTGTTCTTTCCAGCACGCCGCCACGGATATACTCGTTAAAAAGGCGATAGAAGCGGCGAAGGAATATTCGCTCGATACCGTTACGGTGGGCGGCGGAGTCGCGACTAACGGCTATATGCGTGAAAATCTCGGTAACGCCTGCGCAAAATGCGGTCTTAAACTCGTTCTTCCCGAAAAAATTCTCTGTACCGACAACGCGGCTATGATAGGCGCCGAAGGGTACGTTCAATACTTAAAGGGTAATTTTGCCGATCTTACGTTAAACGCCGCAGCCCGCGTCGATTTGGGTTGATTTTGTTTGATAAAGTTCGGTTTGACCTCTTCCGTCAACCTTCGGTTGCCACCTTCCCCTATAGGGAAGGCATATGTTAAATATGGAAAACAAGAAGAAATACGTTTACAGTAACCCGAAATTAAAGAAACACGCTCAGAAGTTGCGGAGAGAAATGACTCGGCAGGAAAGAAAAATGTGGTATGACTGTTTGTCTTTGTTGCCGTGGAAATTCCGCAGGCAATTTGTTGTAGTTAAGTACATACTCGATTTTTATTGCGCGGAAAAAAGAATAGCCGTAGAAATAGACGGTAACGGACACGGAATGATAAAAAGCGAAACGGCGGACGAAAAAAGAACGGCTTTTTTGAACGAATACGGCATAACCGTCATACGGTATTCGAATCGCGATATAGACACTCGCTTTCAAGTCGTCCGCGACGATATTTATCAAAGATTAAGCGAGATTCCGTCTGTGAAAAAAGGTGAAGCGATAATCGGAAAATCCGTCGTTACGTATGCCGGACAGGAATAAGGTTGCCGATGCCTTCCCTATCGGGGAAGGTGGCGGCGTAGCCGACGGAAGAGGTCAAAAAGCCTGATTGTCAGAAATATAAGTTCGACAGCATCAGCGTATTGTCGCGGATTATCCAGAAATTGTTTGCGAAACACGTTATTAAAATATACACGTTAAGTATCGTAAGTACGGGCATAGTTACCATAAAAAACAAACTCCGCAGGCGGTATTTAAGCGTGAACATGGATATATATACTCCCGCCGCTCCGCCGAGCAGGGCTGCGACGAAAACGCTTCCGTCGCGTACGCGGCGTTTGCAATCGCCTTCTTCGTCGGCGCGTTTTGCCGAAAGCATAAGTAAAAACGAATATACGTTTATCGCAAGGAAGTACGTTCCCGCAAGAATTTGCATTAAAACAAGCATAATTTAATAATAGTGTAGGCTAAATTTATATAATTTAATCGTTTTTCGTTAAAAAGAGTTTTCAAAAAGCCAAATATATGTTAAAATACAAATAAGAGGTATACTTATGAAGTGTATGTATTGCGGAAATCTCGATAGCAAGGTAGTCGATTCCCGTCAGTCCGACGACGGAACGGCTATAAGGCGCAGAAGAGAATGCACTAATTGCGGAAGACGTTATACGACTTACGAAACGGTCGAAACCACGCCTATACTCGTAATAAAAAACAACGGCAACAGACAAGCCTACGACCCGAACAAACTTAAAAACGGAATAGTGAAGTCCTGCGAGAAACGCCCCGTTCCCATGTGGAAAATCGACGCGCTCGTCGAGGACATAAGCAAAAAAATATACAATTCCTTAAAACAGGAAATCACGTCGAAAGAACTCGGCGAAATGGTAATGCAGGGGCTTAAAAATCTCGACGAAGTAGCCTACGTAAGGTTCGCTTCGGTATACCGTCAGTTCAAAGACGTTTCCACGTTTATGAAAGAGTTGGAAAAATTACAGAATAAGGAGAACTAAAATAATGAAGAAATTTATCCGCGTCGCGGCGGTCGCTCTCGCCATCGTCGCCGCGCTCGGTTTATTCGGTTGCAAAAAAAGCAAAGCGGACTATTCGCATGGTTGGCGCGTCGTCGCCTATAAGGCAAGCGCAAGCGGCGAAGTACAGGCTCAACGCGTCGGCTTTAAGGTTACCAAAAAGACGGACAAGCAAATAAAACAGATATGGGTTCGCGTAGACGGTTTCGACAAAGGCGTAAAGTCGGTCGATCTGACTGTCGACAGATATACGTCGTCTTCTAATCTGAACTCTGCAGACAGTTATAACAAGGTCGAATACAAACTCAAAAACGAAAAGAAAGGTTGCAAAGCGACGAATACGGGTTGGTTCAAAGTAGTCGACGACTGGGATTATACGAGTAAGAGTTCGAGCGTTTACGTTCGTCTTACGCTTAACGGCGGAGTAACGATCGGCGAAGTCGGCTTCGTCGACGAAGAAGGTTATAAATGTACTTTCGAGGTAAATTCGGCAAACGTATATCTGCAAGGGTACGAAAACCAGACGACCGAAAAGCAATTTACGAAAGACGAACTTACCGCGGCGCAGGGGAAAACGAAGAACGGAAATCCGCTCAACCTTGCCGACGAACAGAAGAGTTTCACCAAGGGCAAAGACAGAAAATAATAGAACGATAGGAATACAAAGCGAGGGGAAATCGCAAATCGATTTCCCCTCGCTTTTTCGTTTTGCTTTTCCCGACAGAGAAAGCGTTGATTTACTGTCATTCTGAGGCGAAGCCGAAGCCCCCTAGGCAGGTCGCCCC
>USOJ01000064.1 GCA_900556195.1 uncultured Eubacteriales bacterium | reverse complement strand
AGTGCGCGATTGTCGTCGGCGATATCGATTGTAAGGACGACGATATTAAAAAACTAATCGGCGAATTGCCGAAATTTTAAGATTTCAGACAAACGAGGTGAAATATGTTTAAGCCGGTATTTAATAAAACTACGTTTAACGAGCAAGAAGAAAGAGACAAGTTGAACAAATTATCCGAAAAAGAACTTCTTATAGAAGCAATCTTAGAAATGAAGAAAATTAGTCGTAAATGCGACAATATTTCGCGAAAAATCGTTGTCTGGAGCGATTAAAAAGTTATAGAGCGATAATTTGACAAGATAATATAAGCGGCATCGACTGAAAAAATTATGTAGATACAACTTCAAAAACGAACCTTGAAAGGAACTCGAAGACCTCGAAATCGAAGAATGACGTATTATTCTTGTCCGGTATAATAAAAATTCCCCCGTCCGAAAAATTTTCGGACGGGGAAATTCGGTTTTTCGTTTAATGAATTATTTCGTCGGTGACGGTTAAATTCAGCGTTACTCCGTCGGAGATGAACGTAAGCATGGCGTTTTTCAATTGGTTATATCCCGTACTGCTCGAACCCGAACCGACCGTGTCGAGAAGTTTATAGCAAGTGGTGCTGCCGTCTTTGTTTATAACCCAGAAAGCCACGTAATATCTGCGACCCGGAACGTATTCTATATTGATAGAAACTTTGCCGTCGGAGTCCGCCGAAATCTGTTCGAATTTCTGAATTTCCTTGTTGTCGCTGCCCGGAACGAAATCGAAATCGTTTACGTATACGTTGAATTTACATTGTTGAAGGTCGCGCGGCAAGACGTCGAAAATCAATCGTTCGCTCCATTTAACGGTAACGATTTCTTCGGCGACGGTAATCGGCACTACGAGATTTGCTTTTTGCGACGACGTATTTCCGTTTTTAAGAGATATAAGAAGGAACGTTTTTCCGCTTGCTATTTTATCGGTGTCGATGTTAATCTGAAGCGCCGTGATGACGTTACTCGTACTCGCCGTTCGGGTTGTCGCCGAAATCGCTCCGTCGTCGGCAGCGTCACCGTTAGATTTTATACTTGAGCCGGGGATTACCGCCTGATTCGTCGATTTTATTTCCCAATAAAGGATAGTCATATTACTTCCGTTCAAGGATACGTTGAGCGTTACTTCGCCGTTGTTTTTCGCCAATGTATCAGGGTTACCGGTAAGGTAAGTAGCGAAGCCGTTCGGTGAAATAAGAAGTTGTTGATATTCTTTAAGTTCGACGGCGACGGTTACGTCGTCGTTGCCCATAAGAAAGTCGTAAACGGTTTCGGATCGTTTACTCGCTTCCTTTCCGTTGTAAGTTACTTTTTCGACGTATTTGTCCGTTGTTTTAAGATCGAGTGTAACGGTAACCGTTTCGGCGAATTCCGCCTTGGTTTTATCTACCGAAATTATACATTCCTCCGTCGAAGAAACCGATACGGAGTGTTTTTTGGCGGACGATACGATCGTTTTGCTCGAACAACCGGGCAGAGTAAACACGCCGAAAGCGAAAGTCAGAATTATAAGCAGGGCTATAAGTGTTTTTTTAATTTTCATTGTATACCTCTTTCCGGCGTTTTGGCAAGGTTCGTATTATTCTTGCCCGGCATCCGATTCGAAAAAACGAACTCAAGATTTTCTCTCGGGTTCGTTTTTTCGTCGTCTGGTGCGGGTAACAGGGGTCGAACCTGCACGTCCTTGCGGTCATAAGAACCTGAATCTTACGCGTCTGCCAATTCCGCCATACCCGCGTGCAACGTAGTAAATCATAAAACATTTTGTCTTTTTTGTCAATCGTTTTTGCCAAATTTAATCGCTTGTCTTTCTATTTTTTATAAACGAGCAAATTTGACGGTAAAAAATGTCGAAAACGCTCGTTTATCGGTTGCTATTTTGCGTGAAATGAGGTACAATAACAAATGGTGCATTTTTTTGTAATTTCAGCGCAATTCTTTATAATTTCGGAAAGGAATATTAAATGGTAATCTCCTTAAACGCGGAATACGAACTGATTTTCTATATGCTTGCCGCGCTCGGCGCGTTTCTGATAGGCTTCAAACTCCTGTCCGAGAACCTGCAACGAGTTGCGAATAAAGGTTTAAGAAAACTTTTCGACAAAACTTCCAAAAGTAAGTTGGCGGGCGTCGGTATAGGCGCAGGCGCGACGATACTCATGCAGTCGAGCGGCGCGACCACGGTTATGGTAATCGGTTTCGTCAACGCGGGCATGATGACGCTCGCGCAGGCAACGGCTATCATAATGGGCGCGAATATCGGCACGACGGTCACTACTATTCTTCTTGCCGTAGGTATGGCGAATATCGGTATTTATTTTATGGTACTCGCTTTCGTCGGGATTTTCGTCGCGATGGTGTGCAAAAACGGCAAAGTAAAAAGTTGGGGACTGACGGCGGCAGGCTTCGGACTCGTCTTTTTCGGCTTGACTATCATCTCCGCTTGCAGCGGCGCGCTTAAAGAAAACGCCGCTCTGCAAAACGCTTTGAAAGCCAAAATCAATCCCGCGTTTTTAGAGCCGATAGTTCTTTTATTCATAGGCGCGTTGATAACTGCGGTAATGCAGTCTTCTACGGCTGTAAACGCGATTTTGCTCTCTATGCTTACCGCAGGCATACAGATCGGAAGCGGCGGCAACGCCATTTTATACATAGTACTCGGCACTAATATAGGTACTTGCGTAACCGCGCTTATAAGTTCCATGGGCGCGACCATGAACGCCAAACGCGCCGCGCTTATTCACTTTCTGTTTAACTTCTGCGGTTCGGTATTGTTCCTTATAATACTCGCCATATGGAGCGGTTTTATGCAGGATTTCTGGATACCGCTCATCGACTTCGGCGAAGCGAAAATGTCCGCCCGTATGCAACTCGCGTTGTTCCATCTGGCGTTCAATTCGATCTGCACGTTAATTTTTCTGCCGATTACCAGATATATCGTTAAGATAACGGAATTATTGATAAGGGATAAAAAACAGAAAGAAGTAATGCACATCACGTATATGGACGAACGTATTTTAAGTACGCCGACCGTAGCGATAGCGCAACTGCAGAAAGAAACGATCGCCATGGGCGATAAGTGTATGGAAGTTTTGGGCAAATCTTTCGATGCCTTTATGAATCGCGATACGTCCTTTGCGGAAGATATAAACGCCGAAAACGAAGACATAACGCTTATTTCCAAACAGATTACCGATTATCTTATAAAGGTTTCGGGGGAAAACGTGTCGGTACACGACGATCAGAAAATTTCTATAATGTACCATGCGATAGGGGATATGTTGCGTATTTCCGAAATTTCGGACAACTTCGTAAAATATACCCGCTCTTACGTAGAAAAGAACCTTAAATTTTCCGACAGCGTACTCGAAGATCTGAAGTCGATGTACGGCTTGCTTGACGAAATGTACAAGATAGCGATAGTGATTTTCGAGACCTTCGACAAGACGCGCTTCGACGATCTCGAAAGAAAAGAAAACATGGTAGACGGCATGAGAAGGTCGCTTATCGACGGACATATAAAACGCCTTAACGACGGAAGTTGTCCGCCGGAATCGAGCGCGGTGTTTATCAACCTCGTGTCCAATCTCGAACGTGTCGGCGATCATATCACGTTTATCGCCCATACGGTAGAAGAACTGCAATAAACGTAAAAAATCAAGCCCCGCTTTGCTGCATTTACAGCTAAGCGGGGCTTTCACGTATCGACCGAAATTATTTGGCGACGAGTAAATCGAGAACCGCCATAATAATTTTTTGTAAATTTTCGGCAAGGCGCAGAGCGACGAAGTTCGGCGAAGCCGCTACTTCGTCGCTTATAAGCGAATTTTCTTTGGATATAGGCAACGAATGAAGAATCAAAGCCGTCGGTTTCGCTACGGATAATACGTCGGCAGTCAAAGCGTATTCTTTCATGCTTTCGTCGTCTGATACGAATACGCAGTCGGCGTCTTTAAGCCCCGCGGTCAGATCGTCCGTTACGCTTAAATCGCCGTATTGAGCGCAATAATTTCTTACTTTTTCGTCGGGGTAGAGTTCCTTCGGGCAGATTACAGTAACGTCCGCGCCGCACTTTACGAAAGCGTAAAGATAATTTTCGGCAAAGACCGACGGGTTGCCTATCGTGGCGATTTTAAGTCCCGAAAGTCTGCCTTTCTTTTCCCATACCGTAGAAAGCGCGGATAACGCTTCCAGCGGTCCGCTTCTCGGATTCGCGTTTATTATCGGCAAATCTATATGTTTTTCGAGTGTTTCAGCGTCGGCGGTAATGTCCGTTCTTACTACGATGGCGTCGACCCCGTAATATTCTATCGCCTGCATAGAAAGCGAATCGGTCAGAACCGAATCTATTTTGTCGCCGGGGAGCGACGAAACGGTGAACGTACCCGATAATTTCGTAACCGCCGTTTCGAAGGCTATTCTCGAACGCGAAAATCCGCTTTTCGTAATAAGATATACGTATTTGTTTTTCAGCGAAGACTGTTTTTCGCCGGCGTTCAATCTTTCGGCGACGTCGTTCGCCCTTTTTAATATTTCGTAAATTTCTTCCTCGGTGTAGTTTTCGAGCGAAATCAAGTGTTTTTTGTTAAGCGTACCACAGGGTTTATAGTAATTTATATCCATAAAAACTCCTTAAAACGACTTTTTCGATATAATCATTATAACAAACTATCCCGCGTAATGCAAGTTTTTCCGTTCGGTTCGGCGGTTTTTAGCGACAAAAAGTTGCATCAAACGATTAAACTTGTCAAAAAACAGGCGTGTAAAAGTTTTATAATCGTGGTATGGTCGTTTACGTAGAATACGTCATAATCGACAATATGGCGATAGATTATCTGCTTATATCTCTGTCGAGAAAGACGCTTAAATTAAAACCGAATTTTTTACTCGCGCTGCTCTCTGCCGCGGTCGGAACGGCTGCCGCATTCGTTATCCCCGTGCTTTCGGTCAATAAGGGAGTCTTACTTGCGGCGAAAGTAGCGGTCGGAATGATAATTTCGGCGATAAGCGGCAAATTCCGTAATTTCAAGGAGTACGTTTTTTGTTATTGTCTGTTTATTTTATATACCTTTCTTTTCGGCGGAGCGGTCGTCGCTTTTTCTTTCCTTCTGGGGGCGAAATACGATATCCTTACGGGCTTCGGCGACGGCAGACTTCCGGTGGGTTTCTGCGTGCTTTGCTCGATCGTTCTTTATTACTCGATAAACGCGGTCGTCAGAAAAATATACGTCAGAAAAACGAATTATAATTTTTCGGCGGAAGTTTCCGTCTGCTTCGGCGGCGAAAGTTTTCACCTTAAAGGTTTTATAGACAGCGGCAACGGACTCAGATACAAAAAATCGGGTTGTCCCGTAGTCATCTGCTCTGCGGAAGCGTTCAGGCGTAAATTTTTCAATACCGATATGAATAAGTTTTACGTCGGCGATATAACGGCTAAAACCGTGGCGGGCGAAACGAAAATAAAAGTTTATAAACCCGATCGGATGGTGATATATGCGGGAACTCGTCCGAATATAATATATAACGTAATGATGGGTGTGAGTTCTTCGCCGTTTACGGCGCAAAACGAATTCGATTTATTGTTAAGTCCGATTTTGGCGTAGGTGAAAATATGTTAAGTAAAATTAAAGCGATTCTCAAAAAATTATTCTGCGTAAACGGCAATTACGTCAACTACGTAACGGGCGCGGACGCGCTTCCTTCCCCCTATTCTCCCGACGAAGAACAAGAGAAAATTTCCCTGCTTTGCCGCGGCGAAGAAAAGGTCAGGCAAGACCTTATCGAACATAATTTACGGCTCGTAGTGTACGTCGCTCGAAAATTCGACAATACGGGAGTGGAGTTGGACGACCTTATATCCGTCGGAACGATAGGTCTTATAAAGGCGATAAATACTTTCAACGCCGACAAGAACATAAAACTCGCGACTTACGCTTCGCGTTGCATCGAAAACGAAATCTTGATGTATTTAAGAAAGGTTACGAGAATAAAGGGCGAAATATCTCTCGACGAGCCTTTGAACGTCGATTGGGAAGGCAACGAACTTCTCTTGTCCGACGTACTCGGCACGGACAGCGACGTGGTTTATAAAGATATGGAAAACGCCGACGAAGCGAGAACCTTAAGAGAGGCTATAGAGCGGTTATCTCCGCGAGAGAGGCAGATAATGGATTTGCGTTTCGGGCTTAAGGGAGAAGAAGAACTCACGCAAAAAGAAGTCGCCGACGTTCTCGGAATTTCGCAGAGTTACATATCGAGATTAGAGAAGAAAATCGTCTATAAACTCCGCAAAGAATTTAAGCGATTGGGCTAAAACCTGCGCATAAAAAACGCGCCCGACGGGGAAGATTTTCCCCGTCGGGCGTTCGCGTATTATCCTGAAAATAAAAA
>USOJ01000063.1 GCA_900556195.1 uncultured Eubacteriales bacterium | reverse complement strand
AAATCTCTTCCGTCCTTACCGCTCTCGCGTGGATAAGGCTCTCTACGTCCTCGATATTTTCGGCGCACAGCGAATCGGGGAAAATTTCGAACGGCGAAACCGCTTCGACTTTTACGTCGCCCTCGTATACGGGCTTGCCGTCTTTTTCGCCGATCTTCCTGCCCGCGCCGCCGTCCCAGATAACTTTATAGAACGCCGTTCCGCAGGTTTCGCTCCACACGGTCGCTCTGAAAATCTCGTCGTCTATTCCGATCCGCACGTATGACGAATTAAGCACGGCGGTCGTGAGTTTGGCGGTTTTTACGTCGCTCTCTTCGCTGCCCGCCGCCCGCACGCTCATTACGGGTCTTACTCTCGTGAGCCTTGCTATTCTCGAATCCATAATCGGCGCGATATGGTTGTATACGTTTCTGTCCTGCCAGAAATAATATTTGTCCGATTCTTCCACTTCGCCGCTTGCGGATATCTCGCAATATTGATTGCCGCTTAAATAGTTAAGGTTTAATTCCCACTGTTTTTCTATCTGCCTGCGTTCGCGTTGGCGGGCGTAAAAATCTTCGTATAGAGCGTTTACGAGGTCTTCATAGAAAAATTCGTCGTCTTTTTTCTTATTTTTTATCTTCATTTTTCACCCCGATTTTACGCGAATGAAACTCCGCCGCCAAAGCGTCGTAGAGTTTTTCGGCGCAATTTTTGCAAAGGCGGATCTGCGCGTATTCGCCGTTTAAGTATATCTGTTTTTCCGCGAGCGCGTCGCAACCGTCGGTATCGCATTTAAGGGCGATTTTTTTCGTTATTACCGTCATTTAGTTTCTCCTTTATGATTTTTATGAGTTTCTTTTTTCGTTTTTCGAGTTCTTCGTCCGAAGAAGCGGATAAATCTTCTTCTCCGCCGTCAAGCCCCAAAACGAGTTTTATCGCCGCAATGTCGGGCGGAACGGGCTTGGTGGTTACTTTTCTTTTGACGAGTACGAGATCTCCGTCGCTGTCGGAATATTCTTCAACCGTTTCTTCGCTGTCGTACCCGACCGCTTTTTTATAAAGAGCCTTTTTTACGGCTTCTTTGTCGGTTTGCTTACTTTCTTTCACATTCTTCCCTTCCTCCTCGTCGTCAATTTTTTAATCAGTTTTTCCTTATCCCGCTGCACCGCCGTCTTTTCGCCTTCGGGCTTTTCGGTTTTTGGTCTTGACGCTATGAAATATCTCAATTCGTCAAGGCAGTGATCGTCGCGTTTTATCGGAACGTCGCCGTCGCCCCAGCGGTAACTTTTAAGTTCCCTTATCAGATTGACGCAGGATCGGAAAATAAAAATTTTATTCGCCTTGAAATACTCCTTTACTTTCGCTATGCCCGAAAACAGGTTTTTGTCCACGTTCGGATTGACCGCTATCCCACGCTCGTAAAAGAGTTCGGTAACGCTTTTAACGCTCGCGAGAGTTTTCTGATTTGCCGCCGAGTCGATAAGCGAATATATCCGCCCGTCGTAACCCCTGCGCCAGCCTATTTCGTCCGAAATGCGTTTTATCGCTTCGGCGTGATAATCTATATCTCTTTTCGCCTCGTAATGTTCCGCTACGACGAACACGTTGCCGTCGTAATCCACGCAATACCAATGGCACGACAACGGATTGTTAAGCCCCGGGTCGATAGAAAGAGTATTCTGCCACTCGAACGGTATGGGAAACGGGTCTATAACGTGCCTGTTTTCGTCGAACTCGGTATACACCAGCCCCGAATCGTCGCGGAATCGCCCGAATTTTCTCGATTCGAGTTCGTTTTCGGGCAGCGTCAGAGAAAACTCTTCTATTTCGTCTTTATCAAGAAACGGATTATCCGCCCACTCGATGAACTCGCACCACACCTCGTCGGAATTCGCCGAATTAAGGTAAATTTCGTCGTACACGAAAGTCAGCCCTTTAAGCGGAGTCATAGTGCCGAAAATATCGCCTTTTTTATCGAGCACTCTCATTTTGCACTCGCGGTACACGTCTTCGGGCGGCTCTTCGTCGAACCACACGAAATCGAGCGAACTGCCCTGAAATTTCTCTCTGCCCTGATCGCAACTTTTGAAACCTATAGTGGATAACCCGCCGAACACGTTTTTGATTTTAATCTGATCGATAACGCCGTTTTCGTAATCGTCCTTTCTGCCCGAACTCATAACGACGTCCGCAATCCAACTTTTCGGCAGGTATTTCAGAACTTTACTCTGCGCGACGTCCCTTTGCACTTCGCGCGAAAGCGACACCACCCAGCCGAAAACGTCCTTGCGGTTAGGTCTGTACGGGTGAATACCCCTTGCCATATATACGGCTTCGACCGCTCCGCACTCCGTTTTGCCGCTGCGGTTGCCGCCGAACACCCACCTGTTGCGTTTTAAGCATTTATGAAAGGCGAGTTGTTTTTTATGTACAACTCCGCCCCGATTGTAATTATATATGGGATAAGCCTTCCGCTTTTCGATTTCTTTTTCTATGCGGGCAAGGCTTAAAGCGCATTCGTCCGCGCTCCTTTTATTAAAATTCTCCGACATCGACAAATACCGCCGTTTTTTTACTTAATCTCTCATGCGTCGACTTTCATAAGCGTTTATAATTACTTTACGATGAAAAAATCACGCATACTTTCACTCGTCCTTTGCCTGTGTTTATCGCTCGCTTCGGTACTCCCCGTAACGCGGGCGCGGGCTGCGGACGAAATTAAATATTCGAGAGTGGAATCGGAATCCGTTACGCTGTACATGGACTCGTCGCTTACGATCCCGTGGTTCACGCTCCCCTACGGCTATTTCGTGAAAGTCGTGAACGTTCTCGGTTCGTGCGCGAAAGTCGAGTATAAAGGCGACTCCGCGGGCAAACCGTCCGCAAAGGGTTACATATCGGTTGCCGACGTGAATTTTGTAAACGAACTTCCGTCATCGCCCTACCCGAATCTGACGCTCACGGTAAACCGCACTACGCTTTTGTATCTCGACGTGGATTTTTCGATAACCGAAACCGTTACGCAAAACAGCACCGTAGATTATTACGGAACGATAACCCGCAACGGAGGAAGTCAATATATATACGGTTATATTTCGGCTTCGTCGGGCGACAAATACGTCGGTTACGTGTCCGTTGATGCGGTAAACGATTTTATCCCGCCGAGGCAGGAATTCAAACCCGCCGCCGACCCGACGATTAAAGACGACCAAAAAGGCGACTCTTCCGAAAAGGCGAACAACGCGCTCGGCAACAACTTGCAGATTCTGCTTATAGTGGCAATATCCGTAGTAGCCGCTTCGATAGTCTATTTTTTATTCCGTCCGTCGACGCAAAAAGTCAAAGACGAAGTAATCACCCGCAGCGAAATCGACGACGAATAAGGCGTATAGAGCGATTAACAGCCTTTAAGCGAAACGCCCGACAGATTGCGTAAAACGCCGATTTTCTTTTCGGGACGTTCTTTGCGCTTCTTGTCGTAATAGATTTCGTCCAGAAAATAAAACTCCTTTATTAAACTTTCGTATCTCTTTTCGTCGTAACCGAGTTCTTCCATCTGCTCGGCGAATTTACGGGTGGCAAGCAATAATTTGCGGTAATAATTCCGGTTCTGTTCGTCGCTCACCCCGCCGCCGACCATACCGTACTTTTCCTGAATAAGTCTTCTGTGCTCTGCTTTCAGTCTGTGAACGGCTGTCGTTATATCCGAATAAAACGCAATCAACCGTTTTTTCTTTTCTATTAAGTCTATAAGTTCTTCCGCCTGTTTTTCGGCGCTTTTGTATCTTCCGTAAGGAATAATCGCCTTTCTTAAAAACGATTCGTCCATAATTTCTATAACGTCTTCTACTTTCGTATATCCCGTGAGCGCAGTCTTTGCGTATATCACCGTTTATCACCTCTCTCTTCGACTCCCGTCGATGAATTTCGGGCGCATTATATACCGCCCCTTTCGATTTTTCAATAGTCGTTGAACACTTTCGCTTAAAAAAATTTTTGACTTTCGTAAATCACGATAATACGGGTTGCCGTTGAACGCAAAACGACGACCGAAACCGTTCAAGGGGGCCAACCCGAACGTTTGTTCGTATTTTCGTACATATATTAACACCCTAACCCTGCCAATCTTTGTCATATAATTTTTGCCGAATAAAGAATATAAAGACGATTATGGTCGATAATCGTCGATTTTTCTTGCCAAGCAAAGATTTTAATGGTATACTGAATAAAAAATCTTATTTTTTATTTGAGCAAAACGAATGAAAAAATTATTTGCCATGCTTCTCTGCCTCTGCATTCTGGCAGGAGCATTCACCGCATGCGCCGGCAATGACCCCGATCTGCCGGACAGCAGCACATCAAGTACCGGCACTTCCGGGGCGGACGTCGTCACAACAGCTCCGTCCGGCGAAGACGACACAAAAAACAATGACGCTCTGAAAGCCGCCCTCAAGGCAGAGTTTCTTAAAGCAGCCGATGAAGTCATCGTCGGCGAAGATTCCGTAACCTTCAAGGACGCGACATCCACGGACGGCTCGACCGTAACAATCAAAAAGAATCCGAAAAACGTCGTCAACCTTTACGCAAGCTTCACAACCCTCTGGTATGAAGCGGGCGGCTCTGTAAACGGATGCATAGGCGGCTCGTCGTCGCAGGCGCTTTACAGCGAATACATCGGCAGAGACATCACAACCGATGAAGGAATGACCGTCGTTGCCACAACTTCCTCTGGGAAAAAATGGGATACCGAAAAGATCGTTTCAATGCAGCCCGACCTTATCATCTGCTCCACGGCAATGAGCGGTTACTCAACTATCGAAAAGCCCGCAAAGGCGGCTGACATCCCCGTCATCGCCGTCAGCTATGACGACTTCTCCGATTATCTCAAATGGTTCAAGGTATTCTGCAACCTTTCCGGTCATGCGGAACTCTGGGGCAGCGTCGCAATGAAGGCTCTTGACGATGTCGTTGAGGTTCTTTGCGAAATTCCAGACGGAAACGCTCCCCGCGTATTCAGCATGTTTGCCAATGCCAGCAAGCTGGACGCAAACACTTCGTCAACGGTCGTCGGCGGAATGGTAACCGCAATGAAGGCAATAAACATAGTTGACGACTGGCCGAACACCGACGGCGCAGAACGTCTGACAATCAACCTTGAAACCGTATTCGCGGCAAACCCCGATATCATCATAGTACAGTGTCACGCAGGAACCGATGATGCCAAAAAGCAGGTTGAAGAAACTTACGGAAGCAACCCCGTATGGCAGTCGCTGAGCGCCGTAAAGAACGGAAAGGTATTCTATCTTGAGAAATCTCTCTTCCACAACAAGCCCAACAGCCGTTTTGCGGAAGCATATCAGAAGCTCGCGGAAATCCTTTATCCGGACGTCAATTTCTCATTCAAAAGCGAAAAGTGATGTTTTCCGAGCGTTATAAAAGTCATCACGACGCATCGCGCAATCTCAAAAAACGGTATACAACAGACATCGGCGGGGGGGAATATCTTCCCGCCGTGCTTGCGGAAAAGCCGGAAAGTCGCCGCGTAATCTATCTTCATGTTCCGTTTTGCAACAAGATCTGCACTTTCTGCCCGTTTCACCGTCCAGATGAGCTTGACCGTCGTGAATATCACAAATATCTGATCGAAGAGATACATAAAATTCGGGCATACCCCTATATGGAAGCCCCGATTGACGCAATCAACTTCGGCGGCGGCACGCCGACTTCCCTTTCGCCCGCCCAGATGAAAGCCGTGCTCGCAGAGCTTCATAACAGCTTTCAGGTCGCGCCGGAAGCGGAAATCAGCGTTGAAACATCGGCAACCGGACTTTCAGACGAAATGATCGGAGTTCTGAAGGAGGGCGGCGTAAATCGCCTGTCCGTCGGAATACAGACCTTCGATGACGGCGCAAGAAAACTGCTCGGCAGGCGCGGAAGCGGTGAATTTGCGGCGTCGCGCGTTGCGGCTGCAATGAACGCCGGAATCCGTAATACGAATATAGATCTGATATATAATTACCCGTCCCAGACCGACGCACAGCTCATAAATGATCTGAATGTCATATCAGAGCTTGATGTTGCGGGAATATCATTTTATTCGCTCATGCTTCATGAAAAAACTCCGCTGTATAATCGACTTGACGAGAGTACAAAGGCGCAAATGCAGAATATGACGCGCGAAAAAGAGCTGTTTGACATGATTTTTGATAATCTCGCCCCGCACGGTTACAAAATGCTGGAGCTGACAAAGCTGGTCAAGGACGGGCGTGACCGTTATGACTATATGGAAATACGCCACAGCGGCGGGAGCTGTATCGCTCTCGGTCATGGCGCGGGCGGCAATATCGAAAACTATTTTTATCATAATTCGCACGCAATACCCGATGTATCCGATGAAATACGCATCTGCTCGCGCGGGCGGGTTCTTCTGCCCGAATATCGGATAGTCGACTCACTCATCTACGCAATGCAA
>USOJ01000062.1 GCA_900556195.1 uncultured Eubacteriales bacterium | reverse complement strand
ATGGCTTCGGCGGGAGTAGGCGAACTTAAAAACATGAATCTCGATCAGATTGAGTACGCCGCCGAAGTCGCCATAGAACACCACCTCGGTTTGACGTGCGATCCGATTTGCGGACTCGTGCAGATTCCCTGCATAGAGCGCAACGCCGTCGCGGCGCTTCGCGCGCTCAACGAAGTAACGCTTGCGTCCTTTCTTGCCGACACCCGCAAAATCACTTTCGACACCGCCGTTTCCACCATGTACGAAACGGGCAAAGACCTCGGCAGGGGATACAGAGAAACCGCCGCGGGCGGACTTGCCAAAATTTACGGTAAAAATAACTGATGTATACTGTTACTCTTAAAAGAAACGAAGAAAAAAAGGTATTGAACGGCTACCCGTGGATTTTCGCCAACGAAGTTCAGAAAATCGAAGGCAAAGACAAGCAGGGCAGCGTTGCCGAAGTTAAAGCGTTCGACGGGCGATACGTCGGTAAAGGCTTTATAAATCACCACTCGAAGATCATCGTAAGAATGCTTACGACGAAAAGCGAAGAGATAAATAAAGACTTTTTCGAAGAAAGAATAAAAATTGCGGACGAAGGCAGGCGCGAACTCGGCTATAACGATAATTACCGCGTCGTATTCGGCGAATCGGATAATCTGCCCGGGCTTATCGTCGATAAATACGGCGATAAACTTTCCGTACAGTTTCTCTCGCTCGGTATGGAGGTCATAAAAAACGATATCGTCGATATTCTCGTTAAAAGGTTCGCTCCGTCTGCTATTTACGAGCGTAGCGACGTCGCTATAAGAGAAAAAGAGGGTTTGCCCCTTAAAAAAGGCGTAATTTACGGCAAAGACGAAACTCAATCGGTTATCGTAGAAAACGGACTTAAACTTATAGTAGATCTCGAAAACGGTCAGAAGACGGGATATTTTCTCGACCAGAAAGAAAACCGCGACGATCTTAAATTTTACGTTAAAGATAAGACCGTTTTAGACTGTTTCTGTAACGAGGGCGGATTTTCTCTCTGCGCAAAAAAATACGGCGCGAAAGAAGTTACGGCGATAGATATAAGCAAAACGGCAATCGAATTGGTCGAAAAAAACGCAAAACTGAACGATCTCGAAATTAAAACCCGCGTAGCGGACGTTTTCGAAGCATTAAGAGAATACAGAAAATCGGGCGAAAAGTTCGGCGTTATCGTACTCGATCCGCCCGCTTTCACTAAAACCGCAGATACCGTAAAAGCGGGGTACAAAGGGTATAAAGATATCAACGCAAACGCGCTCAAACTCGTCGAAAAAGGCGGTTATCTGGTAACTTGCAGTTGTTCGCAACACCTTACGTTGCCGCTATTTTTGCAGATGATTAAAGAGAGCGTTTTTGAAAGCGGAGTAAGGGCAAAACTCGTAGAACTCCGCACGCAGGGCAAAGATCACGCCGTGTGTATCGGCTACGACGAAAGTCTGTACTTAAAGGTCGCCGTTATAAAGGTTTTGTAACGAGTAAAACGATATGTCGGATAACAAAAGAAAAAAGTTACATAGCCCGATAAGAAATCTACTATATAAAATCGGGCGGAACAGATTTTTCTACGCGGGCGTCGCGGCTGTTGCTACGGCGTCTTTCGTTGTCGGCATTTATATAAACAAAAACGCGGGCAAACGGCAATACCTGCCGTCGTCAACCAAAAATTCAACGACCGTCGTCGAAACTTTAAGAGATTTCGAAGTGTATTTTATCGACGTAGGTCAGGGCGACGCCACCTTGATAAAATTCCCCGACGGCAAAAACATGCTCGTCGACGGCGGGCGAAACGATAAAGAAACGGAAGAAAAACTCGACGAATATCTGACCGAAAACGGCAAAAAATTAACGATAGATTATTGCGTTGCGACCCATTCTGACGCGGATCATGTCGGCTCGCTCGATTACGTTTATAAAAATTATAAGGTGCTCAATAGTTTCCGCCCGTATATAAGGGCGAACACCGATAAATTTTCGGGCGGCTTCAACGTCGGTCGTAAATTAAAAGACGACCCTGCCGACGCTTATACCGACTATCTTACCGCCGTTTATAACGAAAACTCCTATTGGGAATTTTTCGACGACGAAAGCGATTTTACGAATACCGCATTGTGCGGCGACGACGAGTGGAAATATTCGGTAGAATTTTTATTGCCTTACGCCAAAAAGCACGAAGATTATAAAGACGAAAAGAAATTCGTCGACGCGAACGACTTTTCGGCGGTTATAAAAATTACGTGCTTCGGAGAAAGCGTTTTGCTTACGGGGGATATAGATAACGAGAAAGAATCGGAAATAGTCGAAGCGTATAAAAGCGATATTCTTAAATTATCTTGCGGAACGCTTAAAGTTGCTCATCACGGCAGCGAAACCTCGACTTCTGCCGCGTTTATCGATGTCGTCAAACCGGACAGGGCGATTATCTCGTGCGGGCTTAATAACGAATACGGGCATCCGTCGAAAGGCTCGCTTCAAAATTTGGCGAGAATAACGATTTATCGAACCGATTTACAAGGGACGATTAAATTATCGTTTACGCACGGAAATGATGATTCGCAAATATCGGTCGATACGAATAAAAACGACGAGTATTTACTCGATACTCCCGCAGGTTACGAACCTTATATCGAAATTATAAAAAACAATAAACGAAAATGAAAACAGCCGCCCTGCAAAAAAATTGCGGGGCGGCTTGCGTATTAGATTATTGAAAATTGAAATCGAGTTTGTAATCGGGCGATAATTTGAGTTTCGCCTCGAATTTTTTTCCTTTTTTAGAAGTAAACGAAAGTTTATCGCTGATT
Organism: uncultured Eubacteriales bacterium; assembly: GCA_900556195.1. Taxonomy (GTDB): domain Bacteria; phylum Bacillota; class Clostridia; order Christensenellales; family Borkfalkiaceae; genus UBA10281. The sequence continues at coordinate 3,705 of USOJ01000062.1, read as the reverse complement.
TTGTCGGTGAGTATTTTGCCTACCTGATTTTTGTCGATAACGCAGCCTAAAATATTGAAATTTATTCTGAAATCGCAATTTTCTCTGTCGCTGCAACGGTAAAAATATCTGTCGCGGATAAAATCTTTGCCGCATTTCGGGCATTTGCCTAAAACTTCGCCGTAAAAGCCCGTTCCGCTTTCGTCGTTCGCGTGCGAAAATATCTCGCTTATCTCGTCTTCGGCCTCCTTAACGCAGTCGTCCACGGTTATTTCGCCGCGGTATACCTTTTTAAGAGCCTGACCGAGTTGACTCGTCTTGTACTTGTCCATAGAAATTTTCATGTCGACGAGTTGTTCTATCAAAAAACGCCCCGCGTTTTCTATGTAATATACGTCTTTTTTAAGCGATATGTAATTGCTCTTTTTCGCGTTGTCTATAATTCCCGTTCTGGTTGCTTCCGTTCCGAGTTCCAAACCCTTGAAAATCGCCTTATAGTCCTCTTCGTCGTTCTCGTCCGAACTCGCTTTTTCGTCGCGGAAGGGGTTTTTAAGATAGTTGTTCAGCGTTTCTATCGTGTAGTGTTTCGGGGGAGTGGTCTGTTTTTCTTCGGGGTGAAAATCCACGTTTACTTTGTCGCCCTTTTCGAGTTTGGGTAAGATTTTGTCTTTTCTTTCGCCGCCGTCGTACTTCGTCCAGCCTGGTTGAAGAATAATCGAACCTTTTATCGAATAATCTTCTTTGCCGCCGAGCGAAATCGTGAGTTCCGATTTTTCTATCAGGCAGTCTTCCGCGCAGAAAACCGCGGCAAACCGCCGCATTATCGCCGTGTAAACTTTGCTTTCGGCGTCGCTTAAGTCGCCCTTGTCCGGAATTTTATAAGTCGGGGTAAGGGCGGAGTGCGCTTCGATTTTAGAATCGTCGAAAATGGTCTTTTTATCCTTGAAAACCACGTCGTAACCGAGTTTTTTAACCGAAGCGATTATGCTTTTGAATTTGTCTTTTTCGTTCGTCGCAAGGTATTCCGAGTTGGTACGCGGATAACTTATAAATCCTCTTTCGTATAGTTTTTGCGCAGTGGCGAGCGACGTTTCCATCGTCATTTTGTATTTTTTTCCGAGATAGTTCTGTAATTTCGTCAATGAATACAGTTTGCCCGCGGCAAGAACGTCTTTTTTCGCCTTTTTGTCGGTAACTATCGCTTCCAAAGCGTTCATACGCTCGCAACAACGCTCGGCTTTCGCCTTCTCGTCTTTGCCGAATTTGTATTTCGATACGAGTTCTATTACTTCGCCGTCGGTTTCGGCTTTCGAAACCAGCGCGTAGTAAATTTCGGGCGTAAAGTTTTCTATTTCGCGGTCGCGGTCGTAAACGGCTTTTACGATAGGCACTATAACTCTGCCCACTCTGAGAAGAGTTCCCGATTTTAAGGTTGCGTAACGGGTAAGGTTTACGCCGTAAAGCCAGTCTATATAGGTGCGCGAAAAACCCTCGTTGGCAAGGTTGTCGTAATGCTTTTCGTCTTTCATTTCCGAAAGCGCTTTTCTGACCGTCTGCGGAGTCTGATCGGGCAACCATAAACGGGATAACTTTTTCGGCGTTTTAAGGGCGTTTTCTACGCAGAGCCTTATAATAATTTCGCCTTCTCTGTCCGAGTCGCCTGCGTTTACTATCTCGGTAACGTCGTTGCGGTTAATTAAAGCCGAAATGGTTTCAAACTGTTTTTTAACGCCTTCGTCGATGTTCCCGTCGTCGCCGTTTTTGAGTTTGAACCTGAATTTTTCGGGGAAGCAGGGCAGACCTTCCATTTTCCAGCGGACGGGCGCGGTCGGCTTTTCGGGCTGATAGTCTTCTATATCGCAAAGCGAAAACAGATGCCCGAAAGCGTAGGTTACTATATATTCCGAATTTTCGTAGTAACCGTTTCTTTTATTCATTTTTCCGATGCCTTCTACGATATTTCGCGCAAGGCTCGGTTTTTCGGCGATTATTGCTATCATTACTATATAATAGTAGCACGATGACGAAATAAAGTCAACCGCCGACTACATATTGCGGTCGGCAAAAAAAATAAAAAAATATTTTGTGTTTTACCCTATAAAAACGGTTGACAAAAGGTATAAGGGTGGGTTATAATGTCGGCGTAAATTGAATAGCGATTGCCAATATAGGTTTGAATATGAAGGTACAAACGTTTCTACCGCACACCGTAAAAGTTGCGACTATTGGAGGAAAACGCAAAAGCGATTTTGCGCGGGTTTCCGTTTTTATTGGCAAGCAGGTTATCTTAACCTGTTTTTTTGTTTTTCGATTATACGAACCGATACTTTTAACGGAGAACTTATGAAGACGCTCGAAGAAAAGATACTTAAAGAAGGAAAACTTTCAGACGGCAACGTGCTTAAAGTCGGAAGTTTCCTTAATCAGCGTTTAGACGTTGAATTTCTTATGAGCATGGGCGACGAGGTCGCTCGTCTTTTCGCAGGCGAAAAAATCGATAAGGTACTCACCGTAGAAGCGTCCGGTATACCGTTCGCGGTATGCGTCGCGTATAAACTCGGCGTTCCTGCGGTTTACGCCAAAAAAGGCGGAGCGCTGAACGTTACGGGCGACGTATATTCTGCCGAAATTTACAGTTTTACGCATAAAAAGAGCAATATCGTTGTCGTTGGCAAAGAATATCTTCAAAAAGGCGAAAATATTCTGATAGCCGACGATTTTCTCGCTAACGGCGCGGCTCTGAACGGTCTTATAAGTATCGTTAAAGAATCGGGCGCGAAAGTTGCGGGCTGCGCTATCGCTATCGAAAAGGGCTTCCAGCACGGGGGCGACAATTTAAGAAAGGCGGGTTATAAGGTCGAATCGCTTGCGATTATCGACGAAATGACTCCGTCGGGCATAAAATTCCGGGCGTAATCGATTTACGGCTTGCGGAATTTTTTATTTTTTCGGGTGTAATTTTTATTACATATAAAATTTTTTCAGCCCTAAAAGGGCGAAGGAGAAAAGTAAATGAAGAAACTTTTAGCACTTGTTGTAACCGTAGTTACCGCCGTTGCATGTTGCTTCGGAATGACCGGTTGTAAGAAGAAAGATACCTCTTACAAAGGTATCAAGAAGGTTGAAAATTACGCAGACATAAAAGTCGGCTTTATCACCCTTCACGATTCGAGTTCGACTTACGACAAGAACTTCATCGACGCCGCAGAAGCGGTATGCAAGGAACTTGGTGTTCAATACGAAATAACGACCAACATTCCCGAAAAGAACGCTTGCTACACTGCAGCCAAAAAGTATGCCGAAAGAAAATTCAATATAGTGTTTGCCGATTCGTTCGGTCATGAAAAACACATTCTTAAAGCGGCAAACGAATATCCCGGTACTCAATTCTGCCACGCTACCGGTACGAAGGCTCATACCGAAAAACGCGGTAACTTCCATAACGCTTTCGCTTCCATTTACGAAGGCAGATACCTTGCCGGTGTTGCTGCAGGTATGAAACTTAAGGCAATGATGGATGCCGATTCTACCGTAGTTCCGAAGGTTGGTTACGTCGGAGCGTTCCCCTACGCCGAAGTTAAATCGGGTTACACTTCCTGGTTCCTTGGCTTGCGTTCTATCGTTCCTACCGCTACTATGGAAGTTAAGTTTACCAGCAGTTGGTATGATTACAAAGCCGAAAAAGAAGCAGCAGAAGCGTTGATTCAAAGCGGTTGCGTTCTCATC
>USOJ01000061.1 GCA_900556195.1 uncultured Eubacteriales bacterium | reverse complement strand
TGGTTTTGGGCAAGGCGCATCTGCTGAACTCGCTCGTGGCGCTGTTCGTTCCGTATTCTGCGTTTGCGCTGGCCATGGGCATTCTGATTTGCACCGGATTCATGGGAGATATTCCGTATGATCTGGATGAAGCTGCTTTTCTGGATGGGTGCGGCGTATGGGAAATTTTCTTCAAGGTGATTGTTCCGCTGATGGTCCCCGCTGTTGCCACGGTCGGCATCTATACCTTCCTTCAGTGCTGGAACGAGCTGATGTTTGCAACCGTGTTCAACAGCAGTGAAGCCTATAAGACGCTGCCAGTCGGAATTCAGGGCTTGGCCGGACAGTATTTGCGCGAGTGGGGACCGACCGGCGCCGCTCTGGCGATCGCCACGCTTCCGACCCTGCTGGTCTATGTTTTCCTGAGCAAAAAAATTCAGGACAGCTTTATTGCCGGCGCAGTCAAGGGATAAGGAGAAGCTCAAATTTTGCAGTATCAAACGCTCTGTCCATCGAAGAAAGGCGCAGAGCGGAGCGGGACGGGCCGCAGAGCGCTGTTTGCGGGCATTGGCGGCCAACTCGGTTTTTTTCGACAGACTGAAAATCCCCGTCTTTCCCATTGCGCGGGAAAGACGGGGCTTTGCGATCAAACGAGAAAATCTCAGAGCTGAATGAAGCTCTCCTTCTGCAGCTGCCACAGGCGGCAGTCGCCCTGCCCTTTCAGCAGAACCGTGCGCTGGCCGTCCTTGGGGAACCAGCGGGAGGTGAAGACGATTTCGCCGTCGTTTACGATATAGTCGCTGTCGCGCTTGAAAATAAAGTGCGCTTTAAGAGCCTGCTGTATGTGATGGTTGAGTTCGGAATTTTCTATATCCGCAAGGTTTTCGATATTGAAGAATTTTTCCGCTTTTCTCGCGCCTTCTTCGGTAATCTGTACGGACTTGTCTTCGAGATCGACGGTGTAGTCTTCGTCGGCTTTGAGCGTTTTGACGAAGCGATTGCAGTCGTAATAAAGGTTCGACGATTTTTCGCCTCTGCCCGAAATGATAAGCGGAGTTCTCGCCTCGTCGATCAATATCGAGTCTACCTCGTCGACGATTGCGAAATTAAGTCCGCGCTGAACCATATCCGCCATGCTGATTTTAAGGTTATCCCTTAAATAGTCGAAACCGAATTCGTTGTTCGTTCCGTAAGTAATATCGCAGGCGTAGGCGGCGCGTTTCTGCTCGTCGGACATATCGTGGGTATTGACGCCGACGGTAAGCCCTAAAAATCTGTAAACTTTGCCCATCCATTCGGCGTCGCGCTTCGCAAGGTAATCGTTTACCGTAACGATATGCACGCCTTTTTCGGAGAGCGCGTTAAGATACGCGGGCAACGTCGCCATAAGCGTTTTACCTTCGCCCGTTTTAAGTTCGGCAACTCTGCCCTGATGAACGCATATACCGCCCATAATCTGAACGGGATAATGACGCATGTTAAGAACTCTGTAAGACGCTTCTCTTACGACGGCGAACGCGTCGTACATTACGTCTTCGAGAGTTTCTCCGTTTTTAAGTCTGTTTTTAAGCGCGACGGTCTGGTCTTTGAGTTCCGAATCGGTCATCTTTTCGTACTTCGGAGAAAGAGCGAGAACTTTTTCGGTCTGCGACTTGATTTTACGCAAACTTATTCTCGAATCGCTGCTTAAAATAAATTTAATAAGCCCCATAACAATCCTTCATATAAAAATTAGCGGCAAAAGCACCGTTTCGTATATTTTACTATATTTAGTTATATTTTTCAATAATTTTAAGTGAGTATTTCAAGAAAAATGCAAAAAAATGCGGTTTTTGAACGGTTTCCGTTATTCTCCCGTTTCTTTGCCCGCGCGAAAATTGAATTTTCTCGCGGTTACGGCTACGGTTAAAACGCTCACTTCTGCCGCGCCCGCCTTTTTAAGAGCGGCGGCAAGCACGTCCATCGTAGAACCCGTGGTCATTACGTCGTCGACGAGCAGAACTCTTTTGCCCGCAACCGCAGACTTATCTTCCACGCGGAAACTTCCGTCGAGATTTCTTCTTCTCTCTTCGCGGGTAAGCCCGACCTGCCTCGCCGCACCTTCTTTTTTGGAAACTACCCCGTCGCCGAGCGGCAATCCCGCAAGGTAGGCTATCCGCCTTGCGATAAGCCTGCCCTGATTGTAACCTCTGCTTCTTTCGCGCTTTTTCGTCATAGGCACGTAAAGCACTATATCCGCCTTATATCCGCACTTTATAAACTTTTCGAAAGTTTCTTCGGCTAATACGTCGGCAAGGTATGCTTCTGACGAAAACTTCATTGCGCGTACGAGTTTTTTGACCTCGCCCGTATAGATAAACTCGCTTCTCGCGAAGTCGAAGTTGACGTTTTTGCCCGCGCAACAATTACAATATTCCACGGGATATTCGACGGGCGAACCGCAGTGATCGCAGATATAGCCGTCGTTTCTTTCAAGCAACGGATAGCATTTATCGCAAAACGGCTTGCCGTTGAAATTTTCCCTGCCGCATAAATTGCAGGTTAAGTTACGATTAAAGATCGTATCTTTGATTTTCAGCCAATCCATTTCAGTCTTCCAAACCGAGAAGATAATCGACGGAAACTTCGAAAAACTTCGCGATCGCCACGAGCATTTCAAGCGACGGCTCTACTCTTCCCCTTTCCCAATCACACACGCTGCTGTTTGTAACGTTAAGTTTTGCCGCCAATTCGATTTGAGTTAATCCCTCGTCTGTACGCAACTCTTTAATTCTTTCACTAAATATTTCCATACCTATATATTAGGGATTTTCCCTAAATTATTTCAATATTTAGTTAAAACTACTAATTTTACGGGGTTTTGAATGACTAATTTTATTTTTTTCTTATTTACTATCCTATTTCTTGCTAAATATACTTTATAGTGCTATAATTTTCAACAGCGCAAGGGCGACCTGCGGCGGTTAGCACTTCCTACAAAGGGAGGTGATTGCAAAATGGATATTATCTCTTTATTTTGCTTAATACTTTTTGCGTACATAGTGAAAACATTGTTCGATAAAAAGAAATAATCGCCCTCGTGTCCGGAAGTGGCGATTATTTCTTAAATGATTTACTCAAATACTTCGGGCTGACCGCCTGACCGGTTTCGCCCTCTGCGCTATTATTTTACTACATTATATTCGTTTTGTCAAGGGCAATGCGAATATTTTTTATTTTATTTAATTCCGACGGTTTTGCCTTTCCAGGAAAGCGGGAGAGGTGGCACGCATAGAGTGCCGAAGAGGGGCAACCCTGCCCGAGGTTGATTCGCTTCATTCGCCGAAGCGTTTGAGCCAGGATATATCGAGATTCCATTCGGGAATTTCGTTAAGTTTACGGTGTCTTGCGTTCGCTTCGCCGAGGGCTTTCCGATAGTCGGCGTAAGAACACTTGTTTACCCTTATAAACTGCGCTATAGCCTTATCTTCTTCGCCCATTAGTTGCGTTCTGCCTATATGAATAACGCTGTGGCAGGTATGGCATACGGCGATTACGTCTTCGAGTTTTTGCGTAGCCGTCTTTTCGTCGTAACTCCACTTTTCGTGCGCTTCGAGCCGTTTTGCGGGTCTGCCGCAAATCATACATTTTCCGTTCGCCCGCGCGTATGCGTCTTTTCTTACGATATCCCATAGTTTTTTAGGGAGTTCGCTTCTTAAATTCGAATACCAGCACCCGTCGGGAACGAGTTCGAAATTGAGTTTATATTCCATAATTATTTTCCGTTATCCGCGTATTTCCCGGTGAATTGCCGTTTCGGTAAAAATCAATAGAGCAGGCGGGCTTTTTCGGGAACGCTCATCGCAAAATCGTTGTCGCCTTTCATCAGGAAAAATTCGCGGTGATAGGTCTTATGCGGTATCACGTACACCCGCTTGTTGGTCCAGATTTTTTCCACGTCGCTTTTAAGACATTTTTTCGCAAATATGTACTCGGCTATGTCGACGTTGCAGTCGATAACCGCGTTATCGTAACCGTCGGCGAACAGATCGAGCAGCCCCGCCCTTATCTTCATGACGATATAATCGTTCGACTCGATAAGCCCCGTACCCTGACAATAGGGGCAAGGCTGAACGAGCGACGAAACACTTTCGCGGCGTTTTTTCTTGCGGGTTATCTCTACCAGCCCGAGCGGACTCATTCCGACGACCGCGCATTTTTCTCTGTCTTCCGCCAGATAAACCGTCAATTCTTCGAGAAGTTTTTTTCTGTGTTTCTCTTCTTTCATGTCGATAAAGTCAACGACGATGATACCCGCTATGTTGCGAAGCCGAAGTTGTCTTGCGATTTCCGCAGCCGCTTCCAGATTGGTCGAAAACGCGGTTTCTTCCATATCTTCGTTCCCTACGAAACTGCCCGTATTCACGTCGATGACGGTCAACGCTTCGGTCTTATCGATGACGAGATACGCTCCGCTTGCCATGGCGACGTTACTCGAAAGCATTTCTTCGACGCCCGCGGAAAGTCCGTAATAAGAGAACATATCCCGTTTTTTATCGTAAAGCACGAGTTTGCTTTTAAGTTCGGCTTCGAATTTTTTGGCGTATTCGAGTACGGTTTTATACGTTTCTTTATCGCCCACTATGAATTTGTCTATATCTTCGGAATACACGTCGCGGATCATGCGAAGCGCGAGATTGCCTTCTTCGTACAACAGCGACGGCGCGGGTTGTTTTCTGAACTGTTTGAGTATGGTATCGTAGCGTTTTTTCAACGCCGAAATTTCTCTTTTAATTTCGGCTTTGCCCGCGTTCTCGCCCGCCGTGCGGATAATAACGCCCGTCTTTTTGGGGCAGCACTCGCGCGCGATTTTCAAAAGCCTTTCTCTCTGTTTTTCGTCCGTAATCTTTCTCGAAACGCCGACGAAATCGATACTCGGCATAAATACCACGTAACGCCCCGCGAAAGAGACGTTCGACGTAAGTCTTACGCCTTTCGTGCCGGCGGGGTCTTTTATAGCCTGAACGAGAACTTCGTCGCCCACTTTAAGGTCGAGTATGGACGGCATTTCGACGTTGCCTATAAGTTCCGACCTGTCCATAAGCATATCGCCTGCGGCAAGGTAGCCGTTGCGGTTTAAGCCCACGTTCACGAAAGCCGCGTTCATTCCGCAAAGTACGTTTTCGACCCTGCCCTTAAAGACGCTGCCTATCGCAACCGTTTTATTGACCGTTTCGAGTCTGTATTCTATTACTTTCCCGTCTTTCGCGACCGCGCCGACGTAATTACCGCCGAATCGGTCTACGTAAATATTTACGGACATGTTTACCTCTTTTTTATAAATCTTTCGGTAAATTAAAAACAACCGTTTATCATAATATCACATTTGCGGAAATTAAGCAAGAACTTTAATAAATTTTAATTTTTCGTTGACAAAAACGCGCGAAGAATATTATACTGTTACTACTATGAAGATTTCAACGAGACTTTTGGCGTATATTTTCAACGCGGTTATCGTATGTTTTTGCGTTCTTACGATAGCGAGTTATTTTTTCGCCCCCGCCATGAATTACGGGGCGAAAGTAGTAACCACGCCCGAACTTACGAACGAACTTAAAACCGTTCTTATAACCGAAGATTCTTCGCCCGATTCCTCCCAAACGGGCGAAATAAACGAAAACGAGGTCATCGCCGACGTACTCGATCAACTCGGCAAAGATAAAGTTACGCTTACGTTTTCTATAAAAGCGACCACGCCGCAACTTTTCGCCCTGCTTTTCAATAAGGCGGAAACCGAAGCGGCGATAAAGCGGGTTATAAACGCCAACGTTTCCACTGTTCTTAACGAGATGTCGGGCAGTATAGACGTCGTGGTGGAAAACCTTTCTAAATCCATGTTGAGGCTCTCCGTCAAGTCCGCGCTGTCGGACACGATAAACGACTTCATAAGTAACGAAGAGTCATCGGATAAAACCGTAGATACCGTGCTTAACGATTTAGGGCTTACGGACGAATATCTCGACGAAAAGTCGGGCAGGATTTTCGAAGCGATTAAAGCCGACGGCGCGACGGTTGATACGGTTACCGACGCAACGATCGCGGTAATAGACGAAGTCGTAAACGACCTTGCCTCCTCGACGACGGGCGAGTACGAAAATCTTACGATAGAAAATCTTCCCGACAGCGTAAAAGAAACGATAAAGTCCTCGATTAAGTCGATTATCGGTGGCTTTGCGGATAAAAACGGCAATATAGACCCCGATTCGATTATCTATAACGTTTTAGGGCGCGCGCTCGATAAGTCTTCGGATATAACGCCGACGGAAGGCGAAGAAACCGCCGCGATAAAAACCGCCCTTTTCGCCGACGGCGAAAAGACTTACACGAAAGAAGACGTCGGCAATGCCTTTGAAACGCTCGACCAGGCGCCGGATCTCATGTACGACTTCTGCGCCAACTGCTGCGAATATGCCATCACCGAGGTCCTGCGCCATGCAGGCCCGAAGCACGTCATGTACGGCACGGACATGCCCATCCTGCGCATGCGCACCCGCCGCATCGAGGAAAACGGCACCTACATCAACCTCGTTCCCCCCGGACTCTACGGTGACCCGAAGCAGGACAAGCAC
>USOJ01000060.1 GCA_900556195.1 uncultured Eubacteriales bacterium | reverse complement strand
TTTACCGAAACGGAAGTAAAAATCCCGGGCAAATGCTCCGATGACGACAAATACGTGGTTTAACGATTGAATTACTACTATAAAACAAACGACCGAGATTTTGCCATTTCAGCGAAGTCTCGGTCGTTTAGTTTTCGTCTTGGATAAATTTTTTGCAGTATCTGCGGTGAGTGTTAATGAAAATAAAATAAAAAATAACTCAGTCAAACCGTAGCGGTTCAACTGAGTTTAATCTGGAGCTGCTAACCGGACTTGAACCGGTGACCTCGTCCTTACCAAGGACGTGCTCTACCTACTGAGCCATAGCAGCGTTAAAAGCGAATAATATTCTATCATATAAATTTATAAAAGACAAGTTTTTTAATGCCTTTTTTCAAAAAAAAATTATAAAAAATTTTTAATTATTTGTTGAAATGAATTTCGGCGTGTGGTATACTGTTATATGCAAGAAAACGTTAAGCAAGAATAAGGGAGTATTTATGGACGTAAAAGATATTTTAACCTATTGCGATCATACGCTGCTTTCGCAGACGGCTACGTGGGACGATATTAAGGCGACCTTAGACGACGCTATAAAATATAAGACCGCTTCGGCTTGTATCCCGCCGTCATTCGTCGCGAGGGCGAAAGAATACGTTGGCGACAAACTTAAAATTTGCACCGTGATAGGTTTTCCGAACGGGTACAATACGACTGCGGTTAAGGTGTTCGAAACCGAAGACGCAGTTGAAAACGGCGCGGACGAAATCGATATGGTTATAAATATCGGCGAACTTAAAGCCCGAAACTACGACTACGTAAAAAACGAAATCGTAAGAATAAAACACGCCTGCAATGATAAAATTCTTAAGGTAATTATAGAAACCTGCCTTTTGACCGACGAAGAAAAGAAAATTTGTTGCCGACTTGTCAGCGAAGCCAAAGCCGACTTTATAAAGACGTCGACGGGATTTTCGACTGCCGGCGCAACGCGCGAGGATATTATCCTATTCAGAAATAACGTCGATAAAGGCGTTAAAATTAAAGCCGCCGGCGGAATTAAAACTATTCGGGACGCCGAAGATTTCATCAACTTAGGCGCATCAAGGCTCGGCACGTCGAGAATAGTAAAAATAGTTAAGGAGAGTGAGAATAAATGAGTAACGAACATAAAAACGTACCGACGCCGCATATATCCGCCGCTTACGGCGATTTTGCCCCGACCGTTCTTATGCCGGGCGATCCGCTTCGCGCTAAGTTTATTGCCGAAAATTATCTTACGGACGCTAAACTCGTAAACAACGTAAGAGGGGTAAACGGATATACGGGATATTATAAGGGCAAAAGAGTTTCCGTTATGGCTTCGGGCATGGGGCAGCCGTCAATCGGCATTTATTCTTACGAACTCTTTAATTTTTACGGTGTAGAAAACATTATAAGAGTAGGGTCTTGCGGAAGTTTCGATAAAGACCTTCACGCGCGCGATATCATTATCGCAATGGGCGCGTGTACCAACGGTAATTACGCGTCGCAATATAATCTTCCCGGAACGTTTTGCCCGATCGCTTCTTATAACCTGGTCGAAAAAGCGGTTACGGAATGTAAAAAAGCGGGAGTGAATTTCAAAGTCGGCAATATCCTTTCTTCCGACACGTTCTACGATGACGCTAATTCGGGTATGACTTGGAGTAAAATGGGCGTGTTGGGCGTAGAAATGGAGTCTGCCGCTCTTTATTGTAACGCCGCAAGGGCGGGTAAAAACGCGCTTTGTATATGTACGGTTTCCGATTCGTTTATTTATCCCGAAGAGAATACGACCGCCGAAGAAAGACAGAATTCTTTCACTAAAATGATGGAAATCGCTTTGGCGATCGCGTAAAAATTTATGACCGATAAAGAATTGATGGTTGCCGCGAACGAAGCGAGAAAATTCGCGTATACTCCTTATTCGCACTTTAAGGTCGGAGCGGCGTTGCTTACGAAAAGCGGAAAACTTTATACGGGCTGCAATATTGAAAACTCGTCGTATACGCCGACCGTTTGCGCCGAGCGAACGGCTGTATTCAAGGCCGTTTCGGAAGGCGAAAGTGATTTTGCCGTTATTGCGGTCGTAGGGGGTAAAGAAGAAAATCCGCTTGAATTTTGTTCGCCCTGCGGAGTGTGCAGGCAGGTTTTGGCGGAATTTTGCGGTGAAGATTTCAGAATTTTGCTCGGGAATCCCGATAAATTTCAGTCGTATACCGTCGATGAAATTTTGCCGTTTTCGTTCACGAAAAAAGATTTGAATAAATTTTGACAAACGATTGACAAACGAGTGAATGCGGTATATAATTAAATTATAACTAAAACAAATAGCAAGTATTAAAATTTTTTACGGGCGCGCCCGTTTCGTTTTGCTTCACAAAACGAAATCCCCTTAAATGGGAATTGCGAACGAAGTTCGCCGTATGATAGGGAAATACGCTTAATAGCGGCGTGTTTTATAAAAAAAATTGGGGAAACCCAAAGGAGAATGTTATGAAGAAACTCTTAAGCACTATCATTTGCCTTGTTATGGCAATGAGTTGTATCGGTTTTGCTTCTTGCAAAAAGAAAACAGAATACGATAAGACCATTAAAGTGGCGATGATTACAGATTATGGTGATATCACCGATCAGTCGTTTAACCAAACCACTTATGAAGCATGTAAGTCGTTTTGTAAATCCGGTAATTATCAGTTCAAATATTACAGACCCGGAGATAATTCAACGGCAGGTAGAGTTGCCTCGACTAAGCAGGCGATACAAGACGGTTATGATGTGATTGTTATGCCCGGTTACGCTTTTGCACATACGATTCGTGCGGTTGCAGGTGAAAATCCGAACGTTCAATTTGTTGCGTTGGATGTATCCGAAGCAGATCTCACGACTACGGAAGATTACCAACATATTGATTATACCGTGCCCTCTAACGTTGCTTGTTTCGTTTATCAAGAAGAACTTGCAGGCTATATGGCGGGATATGCCGCTGTAAAAGAAGGATATAAGAAACTCGGTTTCCTTGGCGGTATGGCTGTTCCTGCAGTTATCCGTTTCGGATATGGTTATGTTCAAGGTGCAAATGCTGCCGCTGTTGAAATGAATATCGTAAACGAAGTTTCTATGAACTATGTTTACGGTGGTCAGTTCTTTGGCGATTCCGATATAACGGCGGTTATGGATACATGGTATTCAAACGGAACTGAAGTTGTATTTGCGTGCGGTGGTGGTATTTACTCTTCTGCATGTGAGGCTGCGACAAAAAAAGGTGTGAACGGTAAAGTTATAGGCGTAGATACCGACCAACATGGCGTAATCACCAAAGAATATAAAGACAGTGGTCTTTGCATAACTTCTGCAATGAAAGGTCTTGCTGCTACTGTTAAAACCGTTTTGACTGATATAGTTTCCGACAGAAAAGAAGAAACGACTAATTGGACTACGAAATATTCGGCAAAAGTAAAAACTCTCGGTCTCGTTTCTGCCACCGATATGGAAGCAAACTATGTTCAGTTGCCTCTTGCAACTTGGTCTATGACTCACTTCACGAAAGATGACTATAAGGACTTGGTTGCTAAAATGTATAACGGTACAATTACTGTAAGTAATGCAACCGATGTTAAACCTACAGTTGCCATTTCAGTAAGTTATCAAGAACAAATTAAATAATTTCGTTGACTTGTTAGGGGAAGACGACTGTCTTCCCCTAATATAATATTACATTAGCATTTTATGGACAATAACTATATTATTGAGATGTTGCATATTACGAAAGAGTTTCCGGGGATAATCGCAAACGATGACGTAACTTTGCAACTTAAAAAAGGGGAAATTCACGCTCTTTTAGGAGAGAATGGCGCAGGGAAGTCCACTCTTATGAGCGTGTTATTCGGTTTGTACCGTCCCGAAAACGGCGAGATCAAAAAAAACGGCGAAAAGGTTGAAATTAAAAACCCGAACGACGCAACTGCACTCGGTATCGGTATGGTACATCAGCACTTCAAACTTGTAGAGATTTTTTCTGTACTCGATAATATTATTTTGGGCGCAGAACCTAATAAGTTTGGATTTTTAACAAAGAAAGAAGCGCGAGAGAAAGTTGTTGCTTTGTCTGAAAAATACGGACTAAAAGTTGACCCCGACGCGAAAATCGAAGATATTACCGTTGGAATGCAGCAACGCGTAGAAATATTAAAAATGCTCTATCGCGATAACGAAATACTTATTTTCGATGAGCCTACCGCCGTTTTAACTCCGCAAGAAATCGACGAACTTATGCAAATAATGCGTAACCTTAAAGCAGAGGGTAAATCTATTTTGTTTATTACGCATAAGTTAAACGAGATTATGGCTGTTGCCGACAGGTGTACCATTCTTCGTAAGGGTAAATGTATTGGTACGGTCGATATTGCGAATACCACGAAGGAAGAACTTTCCGAAATGATGGTAGGCAGAAGCGTTAAGTTTGCGGTCGATAAAGCCGAAGCAAAACCTGCCGAAACCGTATTGTCGGTTGACAACCTTTGCGTAAAGAGTAAATTACATAAAAAAGACGCCGTGCATAACGTTTCTTTCAGCGTACGCGCAGGCGAAATCGTTTGTATAGCGGGTATTGACGGAAACGGACAAACTGAACTTGTTTATGGTATCACTGGACTTCAAAAACCACGTCACGGCAAGATATCATATGTTATTAATGAAGATGCATATAAAGATATCCCACGTAGACGTAATCTTGGATTATCGCACATTCCTGAGGACCGCCACAAACATGGTTTAATTCTTGATTTTACACTTGAAGATAATATGGTACTTCAACGTTATTACGAACCTGAATTTCAAAAATTCGGCTTTATCAGAAAAAAAGAAGTAAGAAAATATTCAAATGAATTGATTGATAAATTTGACGTAAGAAGCGGGCAAGGGGCTATAACGAAAGTTCGTTCAATGTCGGGTGGTAATCAACAAAAAGCGATTGTTGCCCGTGAAATGGACAGAAAACATAGTTTGCTTATTGCCGTCCAGCCCACTCGCGGATTAGACGTAGGGGCGATAGAGTTTATACATCAGCAAATAGTAAAATCGAGAGATGAAGGAACGGCTGTACTTCTCGTTTCTCTCGAACTCGAAGAAGTAATGAACTTATCCGATCGTATTCTCGTTATGTACGAGGGTGAAATCGTCGGAGAATTAGATCCGAAGAAAACGACGGTACAAGAACTCGGCTTGTATATGGCTGGTGCAAAAAGAGATACCGTAAAGGAGGAAACAAATGAATAAAGTTAAAGATTTTTTCAAAAAAATCGCGTTGTTTTTCAAAAGTTTATTTGTTTCCGTGAACGATAAAGAGCCCAAATTATTGACAGCGGTAAAGAAAGAGGGAGTTCAAACCGCACTATCTTCGATTCTTTGCGCAATTGTTGGTGTATTTTTCGGTTTTTTAATTTTATTGATTATTGAACCGAGTGAAGCGTTTACCGGAATAAAGGCAATTTTAAGAAATTTCTTATATTGGCAAGAACCTAAACAAAGATTGTCATATTTCGGCGATACGATAGCAAGAGCGGTTCCTGTTATTGCTTGTGGTATATCGGTACTTTTTGCATATAAAACAGGATTATTTAATATAGGCGTAGCCGGACAATACTGCGTTGGAATGTGTCTGTGCTTGGTGTCTGCAGTTGCTTGGAAAATGCCGTGGATAGTAAGTCTATTATTGGCTTTTGTTGGCGGAGCGTTATGGGGAGCAATATCCGGAGCACTTAAAGCATTTTTTAACGTAAATGAAGTTATTGCTTGTATAATGACAAATTGGATCGGGCTTTACTTGACAAATATTGTTCTTGCTGACGATTCAATTAAAAACCCCAAGATACTTGAAACGGTGGCTGTGTCAGATAAATGCAGATTACCAAATCTTGGACTTGATAAATTGTTCGGTGGTAACACTCATGTAACAATTGCGGTTTTACTTGTAATTGTTTTAGCGATTGTAGTCGACATTATCTTAAATAAGACCACTTTTGGTTTTGAATTAAAGGCTACGGGTAATAACAAAAATGCCGCAAAATATGCGGGTATGAAAGAAAAGCGGAACATTGTTCTTACTATGGCGATTTCCGGTGGAATTGCAGGAATTGCCGCGTCGTTCTTCTATCTCACAGGCATTGCTCAATGGGAATTCGGGACGTCTGTACCGTCTATGGGATTTGACGGAATAGCGGTTGCCTTTTTAGGTGGGCTTAACCCTTATGGCGTCATTTTTGCGGGGTACTTTGTTCAGCATGTTACCCGTGGTGGAACTTATCTTGATACGACATACTACAATCCTGAAGTTGCACAACTTATAATCGCAATAATAATATATTTATGTGCTTTTATGCTTTTCTTTAAGCAATTTATTCAGGGGAGAATTAAGAAATCCGAAGATAAGAAGTTAAGAAAACAAGAAAAACAACTGCAATCAGCGATTCAAGAAGAGAAAAAGGAGGTTCAAGAATAAAATGGTTTTACTTATTCAATATACCTTAATATTCGCTTCAGTACTTATGCTAGTTGCACTTGGAGGAATGTTTTCTGAAAGAAGTGGCGTAATCAACATCGGGCTTGAGGGAATAATGGTTTTCGGCGCGATGGGTGGGGCTAT
>USOJ01000059.1 GCA_900556195.1 uncultured Eubacteriales bacterium | reverse complement strand
ATTACGACGACCGCCGTTACGTTAAATACTTTCTTCATTTCATCTTCTTCCCCGTAAAAATCATATAACCTATCAGGAAAACGACGGCAACTATCGATACTATTACGATTATTCGTTTAATCCTTTTTTTCATTCTTTCTGCCTCCGAATGCCTTCTTTATGCCCTTAACCAGATTTACGGGTAACGCCGCAACCCAAACGACCGCTTTAACGACGTACGGCAATACGGGAGATAACAAGGCAAGAATTATAACTAACAACAATATGTACAGTAATCCTTTCGTTTTGTCGTTCAGCCCTATCTCTACGTTCGTTACGTTTGCGGGGTTAGTACTCCCGCTTTGCTTATTGTCTATAACGCCCAGATTATACACGATTCCGTCCGATTCGAATTTTAACCGCAGGATAGTTACGTCCCCTACAACGGTTGACTGCGACGAAGATGAACCGTTTCCGCCGCTAAGCGTATAATCCGTTTCGGTAAAACGAAGTACCCACTTCTTGCCTTTTAGTTCACCAAGAGCCGCGTCTGTCAATTTCGACGAAATCTTTACGTCAAGAATCGCGCCGTGATAGATATTTTCGCGATCTTCACCCTTTATAAAGTCGTCCACGGTCTGAATCCTGTCCCACTTATACGTTCCCGCAAATAATCCCCCGCCGTTATGTTTTACTTTATCCGTATATTTAAGGTAGGCATAATTCTCTTTCTTCTCACCGAACGTTACCTTTTCACCTACTCCGACCGCAAACAATTTCGAATACGATTGCGTTGTATAATACACGTCGGCTTCAAATAGTTTATCTATGGGCTTGTCCGTATTGAACGCCACGAAATGGCTGTCGCACGCTCCGACGTAGAATTTGAAACCGTCTTTATACCTTACAAAACCTACGAACTTATCCGTAACGACGATGGTTTCAATATCCACGCAACTCACATACGGCTTGCCGTTTATTTCACCGAAACAATATTGTTTATTGACCGCATAATTTACTTCGGTTACCGTATTGCCGCCGCTTGCTTGTTTATCTATATTCTCGTCGAACGGACGATAAATAGAACTGATTGCGTAATATCTCACGCTTTCGTCTTTAACCGTAAAATCTTCAACAACGTACTTTTGCAAGGTGTTTTCATTGCTTATATGTTTCAATTTATAATTGAAATAACTTATTTCGTCGTTAATGGTAGTAGAAACGTTTATACTCGACGCCGTAACGTTTGCCTGCATTCCTCCCGGTCGATAGACGTACACGAACAGTTCTTTGTCGGCACTCTCGGCAAGTTGGATCACCTGCAACGAATAATCTCCGTCTTTTTGCGGATAGTTCTCCGCGTCGAACGTATCGTCTTTTCTGAGATCGGTTAAGACGTCGGTATATCTATCTTTATCTTCGCTTGCATATACGGGTATCCGCGCCGACGTATTCGCGACGCGGCCGCCCGCTACGAAAGCAAGAACAGATAATATTATTCTCGTTTTCGTACCTGATTTCAAAAAGTAATCGCCTCCTCGCTCAATATTATTTTACTTACTCTGTCCGACACCCCAAACCTTATTCTGACAATCGTACCGCCGGTCGTTATAACCAGAGTGAACGGCTCTTGTTCGTTCAGAGTATCATATCTTACTTCATTGCCGTCGTTGACAATTTCGAGTATTTCTCTAAACGTTCCTTTCGGCGCAACGTACAGAACGTTCCCGGCGGAAGTAATATTAAAGCCCTCGGTATAACTTTCGGCGTCGCCGAATTTCTTTTTCTCTTCGCCCGCATAATATTCGAAATCCACCCCGACGGCAGGGACTATTTCCGCAGATATTTTTTTATCCGTTATACCTGCGAACACTATCTTTACTTTCAGCGGACTTTCTACGCTTAACCTATACCCGTCGGAACTTCCGTATATTCTTTTCCCGTTTACGTACATCGCAACGCTTTGGAACTCCTTACGAAAGCAATCCGTAAAGTACGCAAAGAACGACGTAAACAACACGACAAGCAATAATATACCGACGTAAGCCGTTATTCCTTTCCGTTTCGTTTTCATCGTCGGACACTAAAACGTAACGATTGACGGTCCGACGGTAACGCTCGTTACGCTTGCGACTACGTATGCGTTTATTACGTATTTCACTCCAGTCGATCCCGCAAACACTTCTATTCTGTAATACGGCAGATTTCCGTCGGCGTCGGTATTGTCTTCTTTATATAAATCGTTGGTAGTTCCGCCCGACGGTCCGCCGACGGACGTCCCGCGCATATTCTCGTATCTGTCAATCGCGGTTATAACCAGTTTCCCGTCAGTTATTTTAGCCGTCAGATAATTATTCTTTACCGAATCGAGCGTTACTTCGGTTTCGTCGTTCCACTTCTGCCACGATGTCGTAGACGTAAAATTACCTTTCACGAACGAGCCTACGCCCGTAACTTTTACGGTGTAATTTTTATACTCTTCGCCTACGTCGCCGTATACGTTGCTTAAACTTATTTCTTTCGTATACGTAGATCCGCGTTTGAGTTGCAATACTCCGTCTATATTCCCGCGCTTTTGCGTACTTATATCCGTTAAATCTATCTGCATTGCGCTCGGTAAACCGCTATACGTTACGGTACACGTCCCCTGAACTCCCGAATCTCTCGAAGTCGCGGTTATTATTGCAGAATTTCCGCGGAACGATTTTATACATTTTACCGTTGCGACGTGTCCGCCGTCTTCCAACGGAGTGAGTATGAGATATTCGCTTATTGCGCTCTCTTTAAGCGGAGCGTCGTCCGACCACGCTATACTCCAGTCCACCGCAAGATTTTCCGCGTCCGACGGCTCGACGACCGCAGAAACGGTATACGTAACGAAATCCGTTCCGTCGTTTAACGCCGTCTTCGCGACTTTAACTTTCACTGCGCCGTCGTCGGGCACAAAATTTAACTCACCGTTATTCGCCCTATCTGCCGACTTATTTTTATCTTTGACGTTCCCGCACGCCGCAACGCACATCGCCGTACACGCACACGCCAAAACGAAACATATTGCCTTTATTATTCTGTTTTTCTTCATAAGATTTCCTCCGTTATTTTTATTTAAGGGGCTTGCCGCCGTTACGGTAAGCCCCCGTTTTATTTATCTCAACAACATGTTGAGAAGAGTTTTGTCCGAATTACGGAACGGTTTTATTCCGCACTCGTACTCCGTACCGTCTTTATCTTTCGATACGACCGCGTAACTGTTACCTTTAAGCACTTTGCCTCTTTCGTCCTTTATTTCATACGGTTTAAGCACGAGATCCGCAGAATTTTCCTGATCGAATACGATATCCAGAACTCTGAATCCGCCGTTATCCGGCGGGACTACCGCTATCCTTACTTCTCTTCCGCGTATCTCGCCTTTTATATAGTACGAGTAATACGTCTTGTCGTCTTTGTTATACGTTTCTCTCTCGACTTTAATTTTCTTTTCGTTCATTCATAGCCTCCTTTTTATTTTTTGCCTTTAGTCTGAGATATTTCTTTTGCCTCGGCTTTGCTCTTTCCTTCGGCGAGCGCTTTCTTATACTTATATAATCCGCAATGATCGCTCTGCGCCTGTAAGTACCCCGATCGCATCCCCGCCTCGAATTCGCTTAATTCTTTTCCTTCCTTCGGTCCGTAAGTATGTACCTTTGCCTTTCGATCTTCCGCGTACGCTTTCGCGCGTTTACTCGGTACGCTCCACCTGCGGCGGTTATACTTATTTGCACCGGAAGTCTGTTTTGTCTCTTTGTTTGCCATGATTCTGCTCCTTCTCGTATTTTTGCCGCCTTTCGCGACTATTAAGTTGTAGTTCTTTTTTTCGGCGACTCGAAACACTTCGTTTCTTTCGACTTCCGGATTCGGCCGTTTATCCTTCTCGTCGCTACTTCTCGCCCCTAAGAACGATTGCATTATACCTGAGTTCGACGCAGAAAACCACATACTTTACTTACCGCATTTTCATACGTTTTTGTCA
This sequence comes from uncultured Eubacteriales bacterium, assembly GCA_900556195.1. Taxonomy (GTDB): domain Bacteria; phylum Bacillota; class Clostridia; order Christensenellales; family Borkfalkiaceae; genus UBA10281. Next base: position 2,663 of record USOJ01000059.1, on the reverse strand, counting down.
TCTTTTACAACTTTTTATATCCTTATCCGACCACGGTTTTATACTGTTAAATATAAAAAGGCGATACGCTATCCGTACCGCCTTGGCTCTATTTATTCAATTCGTCATAAAACATTTTTACCAGTTTGTTATTTAATTTGAAAACATAATACGGGGAATAATCCATTTCCTCGGCTGCACTTTCCTGTGTAATTCCTCTTATATATAGCGACGCGTAAACTTCGTATAATTGCGGTGATGCCCGGCGGATTATTTCATTATACTTCGCTATCGTTTGCAATACGTTATTTTCGCCCGTTTCTCTGAAATGCGCGTCGAACGCTTCTTTTTTTGAATAGTAATACCTGATATCTTTTAATTCACTTCTGATTTTCTCTTTCGTAATCATTTTTTATATTCCCTTTATCCTTACTCAATAATTCGGTTATTTCTATTTCCAAACCGTACACGAATGCTCCGAGTTTATCTTTCGGTATAAGTGACAAATTCGGCACTCCGCGTACTATTACTTCTATCGTTTTACAATCGTTTTCATTCATAAACCTTCTCCTTTTGTCGTTACCGTAATATTACTACTTTTTCATCGCAAATTGAATAAACTTTATTGACCGTATTTTTCAACTATTACGCAATGTTTCGGTTATTACCCTTACTTAATACACACAAATACTCTCTTTCGTCCCGTTTATCCTTATCAGAAAAACGCTATTCCGTCAATCCGAAAAATTTTGCTCAGAACTTTGAATAACGAGACTTCAACGCAAGATCTTTCGTCGCGGTTGCTTCTCGCTTGACGGCATATCGTTTTTCCGATTGCGGATAGGCAGACGAAAGAGTTTAATTCATTTTTAGTCGGGAAAAGTTTCGGTTTTCATCCTGAAAATCTCCGAATTTATACAAACCGCTTTGGAAATTCGTCTACCTAAGTTGGTTACGCTCTGCCCGATTAAAAAATAAAATTGAATTAAAAAAGGATTTATCTTTATGCGAAAATGTGTAATTTATGCTCGCTATTCAAGCGACAAACAAACCGAACAATCTATCGAAGGTCAACTTAAAGTATGTTACGAATATGCTCACAGAAACGATCTTATAGTACTGAAAGAATATATAGACCGCGCTATGACCGGTACGAACGATAACAGAAAAGACTTTCAGAAAATGCTTTCCGACAGCGAGAAAACGAACGAATGGGATATATGCCTCGTTTATGCGCTCGACCGTTTCGGCAGAAACGCCATAGAACAAGGCATTAACAAATACCGACTTCAAAAAACGGGTAAAATCGTAATTTCCGCCACGCAAAGGACTTCAAGAAACGTCGACGGTTCTAAAAACCTGGACGGAATCATACTCGAAAACGTATACGTCGGTATGGCTGAATATTATTCCGCAGAATTATCTCAAAAAGTTAAACGTGGCAGAGAAGTAAGTCAGAATAAAGGTAATTTTACGGGCGGTCAGGTCGTCTTCGGATATAAATCCGTAGGCAATAAAGCAAACGGTTTCAAACTCGTCCCCATAGAGGAACAGGCTCAGATTATAAAGGATGTGTTCAATGAGTATGCAGGCGGTAAACAATTACCCGAAATTCTCGACGAATTAAATGCTCGCGGCATTACTCATCATAATAAACCGTTTACGAAAAGTACCCTTTATAATATGCTAAAAAATGAAAAATACATAGGAATAACAATAATTAAAAACAAAAAATACTACAACATTTATCCTAAAATCGTATCGGAAAATATTTTTGAAATAGTTCGCGCGAAGTTTGCGCAGAATCAATTCGGCAAACATTCGAAAGACCCTTACTTACTTCGTTTCAAAGTAACCTGCGGTTATTGCGGTAAACCCGTCAGTTCGGATACGGGTACGGCACGAAACGGCGACATAGTAAGATATTATAAATGTATAGGCAGAAAAATCTATCATAAGTGCGATAACACTCCGATTAAAAAGGAACTGTTAGAAAATCTTGTTATAAACGCCGTAACGGAAATCTTGACCGCTCCCGATACTATCGACTATCTCGCCGAAGAAATTATGCAGGAACATCTGAAACGCGTCGAAGAACAATCTTTGATAAAGTACCTCGAAAGCGAACTATCTCAAACCGAAAAAGCAATTTCAAATCTGATAGCCTGCATGGAACAGGGTATCATTACCGATTCCACAAAAAGGAGACTGGAAGAATTAGAACTTAGAAAAGATGAATTGGCTCACCAAATCATTGCGGAAAAAGTAAAAAACAGAATAAACGTTACGAAAAACGGAATTAGAGATTATATGACGCAAGCGCTAACGAAGGTTCCGCAACTTATGATAAATCTTTTAGTAAAAAACATCGTTCTTTATAAAGACAAAATTGAAATTACTCTTAATTATACGGACAGCAAAAGACCCAACGGCGACGACAGCCGAAAGGTCTTTTCTTTTTATACGTATAATTCCGAAATCTACATAAACACGTCAAAAAAACAAAATTACGAAATCAAATTCTTAATTTGACGCCATTTGCAGTTTTAGGATATTTTTGAATTCCATTGCTCAATATTCAACGCTTATCTATATAAAACAGCCTAAAATTGGTTCAATTTAGCAATTTTCAGGCGCTCCATATTAAAAAGGGCGGCAAGTCGAAATCGACTTGCCGCCTTTTT
>USOJ01000058.1 GCA_900556195.1 uncultured Eubacteriales bacterium | reverse complement strand
GACCGACAGGGCTCTTGCCCTCGCCGCCGCCGTGCGGGTGATCGCACGGGTTCATTACGGAACCTCTGACGGTAGGTCTGATACCCAGATGTCTGGACTTACCGGCTTTACCGATTCTGATAATCTCGTGGTCGAGGTTACCGATCTGACCGATAGTCGCCTTACATTTAACGGAAACGTATCTCATTTCGCCGCTGGGAAGTTTGAGAGTGGCAAGTCCGCCCTCTTTCGCCATAAGTTGAGCAGCCATACCCGCGCTTCTCGCAAGTTGTCCGCCCTTACCCGGCTGAAGTTCGATATTGTGTATCATAGTACCTACGGGGATATTTTCGAGGGGAAGGCAGTTGCCGACCTTGATATCCGCGTCGGGACCCGAAACGATGACGTCGCCTACGTTAAGACCGAGAGGCGCGAGAACGTATCTCTTTTCGCCGTCCGCGTAGAACAAAAGCGCGATGTTCGCCGTTCTGTTCGGATCGTACTCGATGGTCTTTACGGTTGCTTTGATGCCGTCTTTATTTCTCTTGAAATCTATGATACGGTACTTTCTCTTATTGCCGCCGCCGTGATGACGAACGGTGATTTTACCCTGCGCGTTTCTGCCTGCGGTGTGTCTCTGGTCTTCGAGAAGAGATCTTTCGGGAGTGGTGCAGGTAATTTCTTCGTAGGTGCTTACCGTCATGAAACGGCGCGCCGCAGAAGTCGGTTTATATCTTTTAATACCCATTGTCTGATTCCTCCGTTATTATTGAAGCGACTCGAAGAACTCGATGCCCTTGCTGTCTTTCTTCAAGGTTACGACGGCTTTCTTCCAATCGGAAGTATAGCCTTGACTTCTGCCCATTCTTTTGAGTTTGCCGTGATAGTTGGCGGTGTTTACTTTTTCGACCTGAACGCCGAATCTCTTTTCGACTTCGAGTTTAATCTCGGTCTTGTTGGCGTTTTTGGCAACGACGAAGGTGTACTTCTTATCTTTAATCGTTGCGTAACTCTTCTCGGAAAGAAGAGGTCTTAAAATGATTTCTCTTTCCATTATTCTCCGTAAACCTCCTGCAATTTCTCTACGGCGTCTTTGGCGATAACGACTACGGCGTTTTTAACCACGTCGTAAGTGTTGAGTTGATCGACGGGAAGAGTCTGCAACTTTTCGAGGTTGCGCGCAGCCCTGATAACCAAAGCGTCGTTGTCGTTCATAACCATAAGAACCGTCTTATCGAACTTGAAAGCGTCTAAAAACGCAACCATTTCTTTGGTTTTGCCGTCCGCTACCGCGATATTGTCTACGACGAAGAATTCGCCGTCGGCAACTCTCTTGGAAAGAGCGGAGAACAAAGCCGTACGTCTTGCGGTTATGTTCATTTTTTTACTGAAATCTCTCGACTTCGGCGCGAACACGACGCCGCCCTTTATCCATTGCGGCGCTCTGATCGAGCCTTGTCTTGCGTTGCCCGTACCCTTTTGTCTCCACGGCTTTCTTCCTCCGCCTCTGACTTCGGTTCTCGTCAACGTACCTTTCGTACCCTGACGCATGTTGGCAAGGCGCGTAACTACCGCCTGATGAATGAGCGGTTCGTTGTACTCTATCTCAAACAAGGCGCCGAGATCCATGGATCCGGTTTCCTGTCCTTTCATATTATAAACTTTAACGTTTGCCATTTTCTTCACGCTCCTTATTTAACGCTGTCGGTAACCGTTACGATTCCGCCCTTGGGACCGGGAATAGCACCCTTTATAAGGAGTACGTTTCTCGCCGCGTCTACCTTGACGATTTCAAGGTTCTGAACGGTTACTCTTTCGTTACCGTACTGACCGGGCATGCGCTTGTTCTTGAAAACTCTCGACGGACTGCTGTTCGCGCCCATAGAACCTACTTCTCTGTGAACGGGGCCTACGCCGTGAGTCATTTTAAGACGGTGCTGATTCCATCTCTTGATAACGCCCGTGAAGCCGTGTCCTTTGGTAAGGCCTACTACGTCTACGTGATCGCCCGCGGCGAAAGTTTCGACCGTAAGGCTCTGACCTACCGCATACTTGCCGCAGTCGTCGAATTTGAATTCTTTAAGAACCTTCCGGGGTTCTACGCCTGCTTTTTTGAATTGTCCGTTATCGGGTTTGTTAAGGTCTTTTTCTTCGACTTTGCCGAAGCCTACCTTAACCGCCGCGTAACCGTCCTTTTCGGTAGTCTTGATCTGAACTACCGGGCACGGACCCGCTTCGACGACCGTTACGGGGATTACTTTTCCGTCTGCGGAAAAGATCTGGGTCATGCCCAATTTTTTTCCAATGATTGCTTTATTCATAGATAAAGTTCACCTCCGATTATTTTTGAAATTAAAGTTTGATTTTTACGTCTACGCCCGCAGGAAGATGGATGCTGTCGAGTATTTTCGCGTTCGTCGAATAAATGTCGATAAGTCTTTTGTGAGTTCTTATCTCGAACTGCTCGCGGCTGTCCTTATCCTTGTGGGGAGAACGAAGGATCGTAACCACTTCCTTTTCGGTGGGAAGGGGAATCGGGCCGCTTATCTTCGCGCCCGCTTTTTTCATCGTTTCAACGATTCTTTCGGTTGCCTGGTCTACGGTTTTATTGTCGTAAGCCGCCAACTTGATCCTGATTTTCTGACCTGCCATTGTGTTACCTCCGATTTTATACTAACGTATTGTCAACATTGCCGTGTGTGTCGCGCGCTTAACAATAAAAAAATCACTCGCTGCTGTGTGTTTCGCGAATGACCTTATACTGCCTTTGGCGCAGTTAGTCGCAGAGGTCGTGCCCCCGCATTTGTCAATGAAAATTATCTTCCCTACTTTCGCCGCGGTTCCGGAGCCGACGACCAAGCGTTGGGTTTGAAGTAACTTTTCATCTCAACCCTATTTAACACAGCCTACATATCATACCATAACGAAAAACTATTGTCAAACGATTTTCACTACCTGAAAAATATTTTTTTAATTTTTTTATTCGACGTTTTCGGTCGCTATTTTCGGCGTGTTTTCCGTTCGTTTTACTCCCGCGCGCGTGCGCGCTTATATTATAATGACGAAATAACCTGTGTATCGTGTCATGTTGAGCGTAAGCGAAACCCCCTAGGCAGGTCGCCCCCTCTTCGGGATTGCCACGCTACTGCTATTCGGCGATTAACGCTAACGCGTTTGAAACTAACGTTTAAGCAATTGATACTCAATTGCAATCGCCTTATGAATACCTTCGTTAAATAATCCTTGCAAGCAAATTATTTAACTCGCCATTGACGCAATAACGGTGTTATTACGTCATCGCGAAAGCGAGATAATGATTTTTGTTTACGAGTTTTGCTCGTCGTATAAACGATTGTATTCGGTAAAGACTTCGTCTATTACGTCTTCGTCGTCGACTACTACGAACTCGTCGTTCTCTTCGCCCGCGACAACTTCGAATACTACCGCTTCGTCCTGCCCCATATCTTCGGGGCGTTCTACGGGTTGCAAAATAACGTAAAAATGCTCGCCGAGCGTTATATCCGCGATTTCTTCGAACTCTACTTCTTCGCCGTCGGGTCCTTGCAAAACTATTACGTCGTCTTCGTCTGCGTTAAATTCCAAATCTTTTTCGTCGATCATTGCCTTTCTCCTTTTTTATAATATTGTATACGCAATTTTTTCGGTTTGCAAGCGACTTTCGAAAATTTTCGATTTATTTTTCGAATTGGCTGTTATACAATTGATAATAAAAGCCTTTTTTCTCTAAAAGTTCGGCGTGCTTACCCTGCTCTATAACGTTTCCGTCTTTCATAACCAGTATAAGGTCGGCGGAACGAATAGTCGAAAGTCTGTGCGCGACCATAAACGAAGTTTTGCCCGCCGTGAGTTCGTAAAACGCCTTTTGTATCTTCATTTCGGTGCGGGTATCTATGTTTGAAGTCGCTTCGTCGAGTATAAGCACGGGCGGCAGGCAAAGCATTACTCTCGCAATCGAGATAAGTTGTTTCTGCCCCTGCGACAAGCCCTCTTCGCCGATTATCGTATCGTAACCGTCGGGGAGTCTTGAAATAAACCCGTGGCAATGCGCGCGTTTGCACGCTTCTTCGATCTCTTCCTGCGTTGCGTTCGGGTTGCCTATCGCCACGTTGTCTTTTACGCTCGCCTTTCTTATCCAGGTATCCTGCAAAACCATACCGATATTGCGGCGTAAACTCTTACGTTCGATCTGCTTACTCGGTATACCGTCCATATCGATTTCGCCGCTCGTAACGTCGTAAAATCTCATTATCAGGTTAATAAGCGTGGTTTTCCCGCAGCCCGTAGGACCTACGATTGCGACCTTTTCGCCGGGATTTACCGACAGATTGAAGTCCTGTATGAGTCTGAAACTCGGATCGTAAGAAAAATATACGTCCTTAAAGTCGACTTTGCCTTGCAGAGTTTCGGCTTGTTTTTCACCGTCGTATATAATCTCTTCGTCTTCGTCAAGAACCTTGAAAATTCTGTCGGCGCACGCTTTCGCACCCGTAATTTCGGTCAATACCGAAGTGATTTCGTTAAACGGTTTGGTATAGCGGTTGGCGTAACTCAAAAGCGACACGAGCGACCCCGCCGTTACCGCGAACGCCCCCGTGGGGCTGCCCTTTACCGCAATTAACGCGCCGACGCACGCGACTACCGCGTACACGACGGCGTTTATAAATCTCGTGGTGGGGTTGGTAAGCGACGAGTAAAATACGGCTTTGAACGAACAGTCTTTGAGTTCGTCGTTGACCTTATCGAAGTCGTTGCCGAATTTGTTTTCCGCAAGATTCGCCTTGACCGTCGGGATAGCCGAAAGAGTTTCTTCGACGAGCGACGTCTGTCTGCCCGTTATCTCCGCCTGCGCTTTGAATCTGTTATACGTTCTGCCCGTAATGAACTTTGCGGTAAAGAGCGACAACGGAGTTATTAAAGCCACGCATACGGCGATTATCGGGTTAATACTTACCATAAATGCCAGCGTTCCGATTATCGTGAGTATACCCGTGAAAAACCTCGAAAATCCGAGCAACATACCGTCGGCAAGTCGGTCTACGTCGCCTATTTCGACGGACAATATATCGCCCGTAGGTCTGCCGTCGATATATTTGAGCGGCAACTTCTGAATTTTTCCGAACAGATCTTTTCTTACCGAGCGGGCGACCCCGTCAGATATTTTTACGCACACGGCTTCGGTTATCCACTGCATCAACGCGGCAGCCGCTATTATCGCCGCGGCGCGAATTCCGAGACTTAAAATACCGTCTAAATCGACGTCGTTTTTGCCGACGATAAGGTTAGTCATTTCGCCGTAGAGTTTAGGCAGATACAGCGACCCCGCCACGTAAAGCGCGGCGGTTATAAGCGACAATACGAACGCGAAACGATACTTATAAGCGTATTTCCAGAGTTTTTTGATTACTCCGCTATTTGCTTTCTTTTTCATTATTCCGCCCCCTTTTCCTGCGAAGATTCTATCTCGCGATAGACGGGGCAGTTTTCGTACAATTCGTCGCGGTCGCCTATCCCTACTTCTTTACCTTCGTCAAGCACGACTATAACGTCGGCGTGTTTGACCGCCGCCGCCCTTTGCGACACGATAAAAGTGGTGGGCTTGGGGTCGAGCGAAGAAATCGCCCTGCGCATATTGAGATCGGTTAAAAAGTCGAGCGCGGACGAACTGTCGTCCAATATAAGTACTTCGGGTTTTGCGGCTATCGCCCTTGCGACGGAAAGTCTTTGCCGTTGTCCGCCCGAAAGGTTTTTGCCGCCCTGTTCGAGTTCGGCGTTCGCTCCACCCTGCTTTTTCTCTACGAAATCTTCGGCTTGCGCGGTCCGAAGAGCAAGTTTCAGATTTTCGTCCGACTTATCCGTCGCGCCGAGAAGCACGTTGTCTTTTATAGTGCCCTTAAAGAGAGCCGTTTTTTGCAGAACGACTTTTATGCGACCGCGGAGTTCCTCGGTCGTATAAGCCGAAACGTTTTTACCGTCGAAAAAGACTTTACCGCCCGTCGGAGAATAAATTCTGGTAAGCAGGCTTATCATGGTCGTTTTACCGCTGCCCGTCGCGCCGATAATGCCTACGGTCTGCCCTTTTTCTACTTTAAGGTTGACGTGAGAAAGGCTTTCGCCGCCGCCGTTATACGAAACGGTTACATCGCGGAATTCGATATACGCGTCGGATTTATCTTCGTCGGATATCGGGCTTTCGTCGTGTTTAATGGACAAGATATCGTCTATTCTCTTGCCGCATGCGAGCGCGCGGGATACCGTTACTACGAGATTCGCGAACTTTACGAGTTCTATCAGAATCTGCGACATATAGTCGTATAAGGCGATTATCATACCTTGGGTAAGCGCGCCGGAATAAACCCTTACGCCGCCGAAATAGAGCAGCGCGACCACGCCGAGATTGACGAGCGCGAACGTAAGCGGATTTAAGAGCGCGGAAATCGTTCCCGCTATATTCTGCGTTTTTTCGAGTTTGGTTATTCTTTTGCGGTAGTTTTCGACTTCTTCGTTCTCCGCGCCGAACGCCCTTATGACTCTCGCGCCGGTTATGTTTTCTCTCGCCGCCGCCGAAACGTCGTCGAGATTTTTTTGAGCCGCCGAGTATTTGGGCATCGTAACCGCCATTATAATAATTACGACCGCGAACAGCGCGAAAATCAATACGGCGAAAACCACGGATACTTTC
>USOJ01000057.1 GCA_900556195.1 uncultured Eubacteriales bacterium | reverse complement strand
AGGTGTGCGAACGCAAACATCCCCACTCCACCAAGAAAGGACTATCCGAACAATGCCGTTTCAAAAAGCGGTATTCGGATAGTTTTTATTTTACCAAAAGAAGGAGGCTTTCAAGCCTCCTTTTACATCGGTTAATTCTTTTTGATAAAACCAAGCGTCTTTTCGGCCATATCGCCGATCGATACGCTGCCATAACCGGCAAGCGTACTTTCAAGAGTGTCGTTTACTCTGTCTTTCCAATATGACGGTATGGCGTTATAACCGATAGCCGTACCTAATACGGAACCTACGGTTGCGCCGTTGCAATCTGTATCGAAGCACGCGCCGACAGCCATACAGATTGATTTGCCGTAATCTTTGTTGCCGTATAAAAGCGCTGCGGTAACTATTTCGGCATTAGAAATCGTATGACACCAGTCGTAGCTTGATTCCTCGTTCCAGCGTGTTCTGATATCGGCTATGCAACTCTCCGCCGAAACGCCTTTTTCATAGTTTTCGATTACGTCAGAAATTGCCTTATGCAATCTCGAAGTTGAAGGAATTTGCGAAAGCCCCGTAAGAATTATGCGCTTAACGTCATCTGTAACGTAAGCCTCGGCTATCATCGCGGCAACCCACATAGAGCCGTAAACCCCGTTTTTAACGTGTGAAACGCGTGCGTCGCGATAAGCCATCTCCGCCGCGGTTTCGGGGTCGCCGGGGTTGATATATCCGTAAAAATCGGAACGAATCTGCGCGCCTATCCATTCGCGATAGGCGTTTTTGTATTCGCCGCTTTCCGGCGGAACGTAACCGTTGATAAGGTTGATATAAGCAACCCTTTCGGCTGTACAATACGCATACTTCGTCTGCGTGGAAAGCCATACTTCGGCAACGTCCGACGAAGTGAAATCTCTGCCGTAACGCTTCAAAACTTCGTAAGCGATAAGCATATAGTTAGTGTCGTCGTCAGACGGCATTTTATTAAAATTTTTGGGATAAGAACGCGGTTTTATGGGAAAACTCACGTCGCTCAAATCTATTTTTTCTATATCTTCAAGATCAATATATCTGTGCAAAGGATAATTGCCTGTACGGGTTAAAACCTTTTTCAAATCCGGCATTTTAATGCACTCTACGGGCTTGCCGAGATAACATCCGCAAATTCTGCCGTACCAGCCTCCCTTTACTTTGTCAAGCAAAATTTCACCGTCGGATTCAGCCGAAATTTCATTGGGTAAGCAGCCGTCGCTTAACGTTTTTATCGCGCTGTAATCGTTAGGTTCGACGTAGCCGTAATCGCCTTTTATCGGCAAAGAATCGACTATTTTAAAAAGCAAGTCGGCAATTTCGTCTTTGCGTTTGCTCGACGGCATTTTTTCGACCGCTGAAAATACGTCCTTTAAATTATCGACGTCTTTACCCTCGTCGACGAGTTGCCTGTATTCGATTTCAAGACTTTTCGCATAAGACTCCCACGAATGCATTTTTCCGTAATCGGGAACGTATTCTTTATCGGTCCTGCCGTCGGAAACTGCGGAGTCTGCCCTGTCGCAAAGATAATCCATGGAAACGTTGAAAATCGTTGCCATGGTAATAAGTTTATCGATAGTCGGCAAACTTACGCCCGACTCCCATTTTTGTACGGATTGTCGCGAAACTGCAAGTTTTTCTGCAAACACTTCTTGAGTAACGCCGTTTTTAGTTCTTAAAGCATAAATTTTTTCGGAAATACTCATTATTGTAACTCCTTTTTTCTTCAAAACAATTATAAAACAAATCAAAACGTTTTGCAACCAACTTTGCGTTGCCATTTTTGCAACCTGCGGTTGCGTATGCGTATGACGATAAAATCGAGATATATTTTAATTTTACGGAACGCAAAAAACCCGACGATTCGGACGATACCGATAGTCGGGATAATAATTACGTTAATTGTTCGGACATCTTACCAATGTGTCCACCAATGAAAACCGCGGTCGAACCCGCGGTTCCTTTTCGTTTACGTAAAAGAAAAATTTTCACGACCGGCTTACGAAACCCCGACCACGCGGAAAGTTTATAAAGAGAACTGAATAATGTACGATTTAAGGCGACAGAACGTTTGTTCTGCCGCCTTAAGTTATATCATTATATTTTTACCGTCCGTATTCTTCGTCAAAAGAGGAAATATTTTTTACGTCCGGTTTCTTTATATGGTAATTTCTATTATTCTTGCCTGATAATTTTCGGAAAATTCGATTTTCAACGATTTTTCGTTGATTTGACAGTTAATTTTTTCGTTACGCGGATAGCCGACTTTCGCTTCGACTATTTCGCAGTCCGTATCTATAACGAATTCTCTATCTCCGCCGAGATTCCATACGGCAAGATAAATTTTATCGTCCGTCTTAATGCCTGCCGCCACGTGCTTTTGTCCGAACTTCGTAAACCCGATCGGGAAATACGGTTTTGCAACCTTTTTAACGGCAATAAGCGATTTATAGTAATCTATACCCTCCGTTACGAGCGACAATCCGTCCGCGGGTAACAACCACACTCTGCTTGCAAGGTGTATTCTGCCGAGCATCGCGTTGACCGTATTGATTATGACTCTTTCTTTTCCGATATTTTCTTCAACCCATTTTTCGCTTAGTTCGCAGTCTTCGCCAATAGCCCGTCCGTCGTCGACGACGGGATAACTCCATACCGCCGCCTGTTCGGGTAAAACCGCCGATAAGACGTTTCCCGCTATATACGGGTATTTTTTATAATCGATCTGGTCGGACGTGGACACTATAGAAAATTTACTTAAAGTTTTGTAATCCATTCTCATTCCGCCGGACGAGCAAGATTCGAAAAGTATCGACGGAAACCGTTTTTTAATTCGGTCTATCCAGCCAAGATACGCGGCGGCGTTCTCTTTCAGTCCTTCGCAGAAACCGCCGTTTTCGCAATCGACGCCGACGCCGAGATCTTCGTTATAATCGAGTTTGATATAATCCGCACCGTAATCTTCGACCATCCGTCGAATCGTTTCGGTCATATAATCGACGACTTTCGTCTTGCGGTAATCGAGAAAATACCTGCCTCTTACCAAAATCTTTTCGCCGTTTCGGTGTAAAAAGCAATCGTCGCCGTAATAATCGAGCATATCCGCGCATTTGCACCCGACTATTTCGGGTTCTATCCAAAGCCCCGCTTTCATTCCGAGCGAACGGATATAGTCGGTCGTTTTTCTTAAACCGCTCGGGAAACGAGCGTGGCTTTCTTTCCATTTTCCGACGTACGGATAAATGATTTTACCGTCGACTTCGTCGTGCCAACCGCAATCGATCACGTAATATTCTACGCCGAGTTCCGCTACGCGCGCCGCCGCAGATTTCGTTCTGTTTTCGTCGGGCGAATCCCACGAAAAGTGCATATACTCGTTGAATATCACAGGCAGATTTTCGTCGGCTTGGCATTTACCCGCAATCGCCCTTCTGTAATCCGTCAACGAGCCTAAAACGTCGTTTAAGTTCTTGCCGAACGCCAGAACGAAAGTTTCGCTTCGGTAAGTTTCGTACGGGTTAAGTCTTTTATGCCAGCCGTTAAAAGCGGAGTTTCCGCCGTCGAGACAGAGATACAATCGCTTGTTTACGTCGCTTATCTCGTAGTACCAGGAATTGTTCGAGTTAATCTGAAAGGCGAGATATCCGTCGCCGTTAAGTTCGAGAATCCCCGTCGGCAATTCTTCTTTCGTAGACCACGAACCGACGTTCATACCCGAAACTCTCGCCTGCCCCACGCTTGCGAGCGCGGACAAGCCGTAATCGAACAAAGTAGCCGTTCTCGGCTGACATTCGGCGTGATGGCTCTGAACGAAACGCGTATAGCGGATTTTATCCGTATCGTCCACGGTTTTGTCAAGTCCGTAAAGAAAACTCGCGTTTTCGAGCGTGACGGGTTTACCGCTTTCGTTTCTGACGGACAGCGACACCGAAATCGCGTTGCCCGAAGCGTATTTTTCAAACTCTGTTTTTACCGAAATTATATCGTTTTTCTGCGTTACGATCGCCTTATCGCCGTCTTCGACGTAACTTACGAAATCGAGTAATCCGGTTTCGGACGAGCATACGAGTTTTGCTCCGAGTTTATACGGGCAATCTCTGCCCGAAACGCCGACTTCCGCAAACGGCAGTCCGTTTATCGTTATTTTGTTATCCGCCGTTACGAAATTCAATCGGCCGAACTTTTTATTCTGCATATCTTCTCCGTTTATTTAATGATAAAAACCGTCGTAGCCCCGACTAAACGTTACGACGCGAATTCGTCGTCGCGTAAAATCCATTTTCCGTCGGTAAAATCGGGAAACGCCATACAATAAAGGCGAAACTCTCTTTGCCCTAAACCTATTAAAGCCAATTTCAATTTATCCATAACTACTCACCAAGTAAAATGTTTCTTACGGAAGATATTTCTTCGTCGGTAACCCCGCAAGCGTTTTTAAGGAATTTTTCGGCAGCCGCCGAAAACGAATCTCCGTCGTCGCCGTAAAATCTTACCGTATCGTCCATAAACATACCGAACGCAACGAAATTATCGTCGTTATCCTGCATAACTCCGTTGATAAATTTGCCGTCTTTTATTTCGCCGCGATATCTTTTGCCGTACGCCGAAAAACTGGTGAGTTCGAAGTCTTTGATCATATCTTCGTCGGCAACGCCAAGAATCGCTTCGATAAGACAGGCGATCGTACCCGTTCTGTCCGCGCCCGCGTTACAATGAAAATAAACGGGATAATTGTTTTCGTCCGCAAGCGTCGTAAATATCTTTTTAATCGACTCTTTCGAACCTTTCACGTATCCGCGTTTTTTAAGCCCGTAGCCTTTGAATTTCGGCAGAACCATACCGTACTGCGAACACGGCGCTTTTACGTATTTTACGTTCTCTCCGAGAATGCTTTCGGTCTGACTTCCGTCGTCGACGTCGGTAAAACGCAAGTCGATTTCGGTTTTTATGCCGAGCGCTTCCGTCATAACCCGTTGCCCGTCTTTGCTTAACGCCGAAACGTTGCCCGAAGAATTCAACCGTCCGCCGCGATAAATTTTTCCGTATGAGATTTTTTTACCGCTTGCGGTATCGTATCCGCCTAAATCTCTGACGTTATGCGCTCCGTCGACGTTAATCGGTCTTAAAGAATTTTTTATAACGAAACTATCGACCTTCGAGGTCTTTTTTTCGCCTTTTATTTTATAGTAGTAAGTTTTACCCGGAACGAGCGTTCCGCCGACGTCTATCGAACGGCGACTCGTTTCGTATTCGGCAGCGTTTTCGAATTCTTTATTATCGGCAACCGAAATCTTATAGGATTCGCCGCCGTCTTTCTCCCACCTGACGACGAATCTTTGAAAGTCGGCTTGATCTCCGACGTAATATTGCAAAACTCTCGCCTGTTCGTCGGCGGTAGTCGCGTTTAAGTATTCTTCCGCCGCTTCCGCAAGAAAGGCGACTCCTTTTCCGTTATAAACCGTTTCCGTTTTTAATTCGCCGGAACCGTTACCCGATCCTGCGGACGAGCATCCCGCCGCGCCGAAGCACATCGCGACTGCCAACGCCGTTGCTAATAAATTGTTTTTCATATTCTATACGATACGCGAAACCGCAAGTTAATCCGCATTTCGCGCGTTTTTACTCCCGGATCTGCTTTTCGGTGAAATCGCAACCGTCGAAAACGACGGTTTTAACTTCGTATTTGCCGAACGAAAACGATTTTTTGATTTCGCCGCAAGAAATTTCACATAGATTTTCGCCGTCCGAGCCGTTGAAAAGCCTTAATTCGTATATCCCGCCGATTACCCGACAATAAATTCGGTATCGGGCAATTTAACCATCGATTTATCCCAACTCATAGGTCGGCAACAAAGGTAGCCGTCGTAGCCGCACTTTTTAAGTATCTGTACGAGTCCGACGGAATGTCCGAAACTGTCGAAATTAGTCGCGACGGTCGGGCGCGCGCCGAATTTTCGGCAAAATATTTTCTGCCGAGTTCTATTTGCCTTACGAACGCTTCGCCCGACGGCAGATTGCAATCGGGTTGCAGATACCAACCGCCCGTAATCTTCCATTTGCCTTTTTTAACGAGTTCTCTTATTTTTTCGAACAGTTCGGGAACGTATTCCTCGATATACTCGTATCGTATAAAATACAGTCAAGATCGAGATGTGAAAACTCATGCACGGCAATACGACTTTCAGCCGTTTTGAAACGCATATTGAAATCGAGCCCGCTTTCGGCAATCGCCATAATATCACGCCCTATCTGCATTTTTTCTTCGTCAGTTTCTCCGTTTTCAAAAACTCTGCCGTGATGCCAATTATAATTTTGCATTATTTCGGCATCGCTACCGTGCGCCCCGTAAGAATTAAGTCCGATTGCGTTTTTGCGTTTAGTCTGCCAGAAGTCGTATTCTTTTAATATTGTTCCGATATAATCTTCAATAACGGATTTATCTCCCGTCCGCTCGTAATAATCATGAACCATACGAGTGAAGAACGGAGGTTGCGATCTGTCTAAAATGTAATTCGCGTTAGGCATAAATCCGAGGGCGTTAATAAATTTTGAGATATTATCAATGTTATTTCTTGCTTGTTCCGTATATCCGTCGAGAATAAGCCCGATATTTATAAAGTAGGTATCCCAATAAAACATTTCGGTGTAATAATCGGTCGCGCACGGCGAAACATACGGGTGATCGATTTTTACGTCGCCCGCAAGTTCGCTT
>USOJ01000056.1 GCA_900556195.1 uncultured Eubacteriales bacterium | reverse complement strand
TCGACCACTTTATAGATTTTTATTTCTTTAAGCGTGTTCGCGTCCAAAAAGACGTAGTATTCGTCGCCCGCGTAAGTTCCCGCAAATTCGTAGGCGCAGGTTTCTTTGCCGTTGCCTATCGGAACTATCGCCTTTCTGCGAGCGGTTACCGTAAGAGTGTCGTTCGCCTTGTCTTCGGCTTGTTCCATAGTGTACTTCGCCGCGAATTTACCCCTTTCGGTATGGTTCAGATAGTATTCTTCCGCGCTCATACCCGTAACGATACCCGTTTCTCTGCACACGGTGAGTTTTACGAGATCGGGATAAACGACGCAGCCGTTTTTCGTATAGGCGTAGTTGAAGTATTCCACGCCGCCCGACGTATAACGCCAGACTCTCGTCATATTTTTAAGACCCATAGTCGTTAAAAACTCTTCGGCGCGCTTTTCGGCGTCGTCTTCGGTTATCTCTTCGCCCGCGCAGTTCTTATGGGCAAGGAAAGATAAAAGTTTACCGCCCTTTATAGTATATTGCGCGTAAACGTCGCCGCCCTCTTCGGTTTTGCCGAGTACGTTATAGCAATCGATTTTTACGTTCTGAATTTCGCCCGTAACTTCGACTTTTTCGATTTTATAGTTTTCGAAGTCGCGACGGAAATTCTCTTCCGCCCGTTTCGCGGATATTTCTTCGCCGCTTACGCCTTTGGCCTCGATCGCTTCGAGTCCGTCCGAAAACGGTCCGTCGTAAATCATCTGCGGATAGTCCGCCGCAGATCTTTCAAGGTCGTTGAAACTCTTTACGATAAGGTCGTTCGCATTGTTTTCGGTCAGGTTCTTAAAGTCGTAATTTTCGCCTATGCTTGCCGACAAAGTCGATAAAGCCGATTTCAGTTCTACGGTTATCTCGTAGAGTTTCTGCAAGTTCTCTTCGTCTTCTTTGGTGAGTTTTTCGCCCGCTATAAGACGGTTATTGAGATATTTGGCGTAATCACCGACCTGATTTATATATTTCGAAGTATAATATTTCGATTCGTCGGTTAGCGGAATCTGCGACAGCGCGGAATCGGCGAGATTACTCTTGACCGAAAGTTCCTGCAAAAGTCTTTGTTTTCCGCCGTTATCGGTGGAAACGAAAATCTTCGACATATCCGTTTCGATACCGTCGACGTAGCCTACGAAATCGTAGAAGTTACGCGCGGAATTCTGCGAAGCGTTTATCGCGGGGTGTTCGCCGTTAAAACCTATAAGTTGAACGGCTAAAAGCGAGCCTAAAACGAGTACGGCGCAACCCAAAGAAACGACGGCGGCAATCCACCCTCCGACGCCCCTTTTATTCTTTTGCCGTTGACTCTTACGCGCGTTTTTCGCCTTGGCGTTTTCGGCTTTTTTACTCGCGACCGCTCTTGCCTTTTCGGCTTTGCGTTCGGCTTTTACGCGATTTTTCTCGGCTTTTCTCTCTGCCTTTTGCGCTTTGAGTTCAGCCGCTTTTTCGGCTTTGTCCGCCCTGATTTTAAGTTTCGCCTGCTTCTCGGCGGCGATGCGTTTCTGCCTGTCTTCTTTGCTTTCGTGTTTCAGGGCTTGCTTTTTGGCAAGGCGTTCTTCGCGTTTCTGAATTTTAAGCGCCTTTACGCTTTCCGCCTTGCGGCGCTTTGCGACCTTTGCGGCTTTCGCCTTTTTGATCTTAGCCGCCTTTGCCGTTTTCGCCGCGTTTCGTTTTTCTTCCGCATATCTCGCTTTTTCTTCGCGCCTTTGTTTGGCTGCTTTTACTTTCGCCGCCTTTTTAGCCTTGCGTTCTTTCAACTTCGCTTCGGCTTTTTCGGTACGCTGTTTTTCGTCGGTTATAACCTTATTTTTCGCCTTATCGGCGGGCTTTTTCTTTTTAATCGTCTGCTTTTTGCTCGCGGGCTTTGCGTCCTTTTTAACGCTCGTCGCGTCCGTAAAAGGCTGATCGGTCGTAACTTTTTTAAGTTCGTTTTCCGCGATTATCTCGTCGACTTTTTCGACGGCGGCGTTTTTGCGTTGCTCGTTCTTTTCGTTATTTTTATTCTTATCCATATTTTCCCCCTTACAATGCAAACACGTGTTTACCGATGGTTACCACGGTTTTACGCGAATAAATCCACTTGCTCGTCGCTACGGCGGGGTTATAATAATATAAACTGCCGTAAGACGGATCCCAACCGTTCATTGCGTCCTTTGCAGCCGACAGAGCCGACGCGTCGGGCGAAAGGTTTATCTGACCGTCCGAAACGCATGTGAACGCGTAAGGTTGATAGATTACGCCCGATATCGTATTGGGGAAAGATGCCGATTTTACTCTGTTCAGTACCACCGCGCCGACCGCGACTTTACCCGTATAGGTTTCGCCCCTCGCTTCGGCGTAGATGAGCCTTGCGAGAAGATTGGTATCCGAACTCGAATAAGTCGAAGACCCCGTAGTAGTCGACGAAGACGATATGCCGAGCGCGGCGAGAGTTTTAGTCCCGACTATTCCGTCGGGAGTAAGTCCGTTTTTACGCTGAAAATATATTACCGCTTTTTTCGTAGCCGAGCCGAATATACCGTCTACGCTGCCGCCGTAATACCCCCAACGTTTTAGTTTTTGCTGAATTTGTTTGACTACGTCGCCCCTGCTCCCTTGTTTTACGGCAGCGGTTTCGACCGTCGCTTCTTCGCCGTAAGCGGCCTCGAAATAACGTTTCGAGCCGACCGCGGACGCGCAGACCGCGCCTACCACCGCGACGGCGAGAAGAGCGCAAGCAAACGCTTTTGCCTTTCCGTTCATTAAAAAATTTTCCTCCTTTGCCGCGAAACCGTAAAAATTTCGGGCTTCGTTACCTTGCGCGTTTTTTGAACTTCGCGATGATTTCCGCTATTTTCGAGCGGTAAACGGGTTTTGCGTTGCCGAAGCACAACGGCGGATACACCACGCACCACCAATTGTCGCCTTCGGCTTTACCCAGATTCACTATCAAAGCGTCGTAATAGCCGCTTTTTAGCGTTACACCCTCGTATACCCTCGTCGGGAATTTCTCGTTTCTTACGACGATTTCGCACTTATACGAAAATCCGTGGCTTGAAAGTATGCGATCGGCGATCGCTTCGAGCCTTTCTTTTTGCCCCGTCATGACCCTGACCGCCTCTTCTTTGCTCGTGATTTCGGCAACGAGCGGCGTAATAGCCTCGACTATTCCGTCTTTAACGAGATATTTAACCCTCTGGTCTTCTTCCGAGTTCGAATTCGCTCTGACGTGAATACGCAGATATTCGGCGTTTTCCGTATTCCCGCCGGAAGATAAACACGCGCAGGAAACGCTTAAAAGTATTATGGCGATAATTCCCAAACTTATACACGCCCGTTTAATCGTTGATTTTCGCATAAAAATAACCTCCGCGCTTATTGTTGACTTCAAACGCGAAGGTTATACTATTATTTATTTCATTTTATTTTTTTACTTTGTATCTCGGAACGAACCCGACGACTTCGCAGTCGTACCCCTGCTTTTTGAGTTTATCCGCCGCCCAGTCGCAAAGTTCTTTCGTTTCGTAGAGCGAAAATACGCACGAGCCGCTGCCCGTTACCGAACACGCCGACGGCGACAAGTCTTTAAGAGCCGCCGAATTTTTACCGACTTCTTCGTTCAACGCGACCGCCGCGTCGGCAAGACCGTTGCCTACGTTTTTGCAGAGTGAATAAAAGTCGCCGTTTTCTATCGCGTTTATCGCTTTTTCGTTATCGGATTTTTCGTAAACGCCCGTGATTTCGTCGAACTTTGCATAACAGTCTTTACTCGAAACGCCGCTTTCGGCGTATGCGATAACGGCGTATCCGTCGAGGTCTTTCGCGGCGGGTTCGACGATTTCGCCTCTGCCGCTTATACGGGCGGTTCCACCGCTTAAAAGATAGCCGCAGTCGCTGCCGAGTTCGTCGGCGAGCGGCTTTACGTCTTCTTCTACGCCGAACAATTTTTTAAGCGCCCTTAAAACCCCCGCGACGTCGGCGGAACTTCCGCCTAAGCCTCCGCCTATCGCGATACGCTTTTTAACCGTAAGGTCGAAACCCGACGTCGAAAAGCGTTCTTTGAACAGAGCCGCCGCCTTATACGCGTTGTTGTCGGCTTGCTTTATATCGTACTCGCCAAGCCCGCGCATAGTGAATTTTATCTCGTCGTCTTTGCGTTTTACGACGGTAATCTCGTCGTATAAGTTTACCGTCGTAACGACGCTGTCTATCGGGTGAAATCCATCTTTTTTACTCCCCACGTTAAGCGTAAGGTTTATTTTCGCGTAAGTTTTTAATTTAACTCTCATTCGTAACCGCCGAATATCTTAATAAGTTTTTTGTCTGTATACTATTATCCTTTCGTTGCCCGTAAGCGGAAATACGAGATCGGGGTTGTTAGCCGTGATTTCGTCTTCGCTTAGCCCCAGCCGCTTGCATATATCCCATAATTCGTCGCCTTTTTCGGGCAGATACACGCTTATGGCGCAGGTCGGTTTATTCCGTTCGCTTTTTGCTCTCACGTCGGTTATCGCTTCCGTTTCGGTAACCGTATATACGCGGTAGTTTACGGTAAGAACGAATTCGAGTTCTATTCCGCCGTTTACTATCCTTGCCGTCAGATCGCAGCAATCGGCCCTTACGCCGTAAATTTTTTCGCCCGTAATCTCTACGGAAAACGGGGCTTCGGCAGACACGCACGTAGTGCCGTTATCCGCGTTTCTGAATATAACGTCGGTTTTAACGCTTCCGCTCACCGCGCCGTTATCGTCAGAAAACACCGTAACGGTTTTGCCGAGCGTACCAACGATTTTGCCGCCGTCGGGAACGTCGCCCGTAGCCGCCGCTACTACTCTTTCTTCTTTGAATTTCACTTCGGAAAGCCTTTTGACGGTTATCCGTTCGCGGTCGATTTCGACTTCGTCGCAAAGGGAATACGCGTCCCCGGCGACGGATATTTTCTTTTCGTTTACCGCCGCGACCTGCGCAAAAAGAGTAAGTTCCGCCTGAACGGTACAGTCGTTTTTGACTTCGTCGGCGTAAACCTTATAGGCGGCGCGTTTAAGCGAAACTTCGCCCAAGGCTTTGCCGTCGGGCATCGCGCCGGGGCATGCGACTTCCGTTCTGAACGGAAGGTTCTTTTTTACGGTTACGAGATCGTCGTTATCCGAAGCGATTACCGCAAGCGTAACGCATATCTCGCCGCCGATTATCACGCGGGAAACTCCGCTTTCTATCGTCTTTACCTTCACGGTCTGTTCGCGGCTTAAAACGCTTTTTATCGAATAAGAAAGTTCGAATTCGTCAGCCACGGTAAATTCGTCTCTGAATACTTCCGTAGGTTCGTCGAAGGCTATCTGCGTTTGCTTTACGATAAGCCCTTCGCCGCCCGTAACTACGGTTCTTTCTTTTTCGGTTTCGCCCTGACCGACGAATATGACCGAACATTTTACCGCGTAGCCGTCGCCCGAAAGGCTCGCGCGGGCGTTATCGGTATATACCGTTACGATAGCGTCTTCCGTCTGGATATCCGCTTCGGTTTCGGCTTGCCCTTCGCATTTTTCGTAGCCGTCTTCGGCAAGATAGATCATCTGAAACACTATCTGCGCTTTGGCGCAGGTCGCCCGATCTTTCGTTTCTACCGATTTAAGATACGCCGTAGCCGAAACCGAAATAATCTTTTTAACTTCGTCTTCGGGTCTGAAAGTAACTTCCGCCGAGCGTTTTACTTCCGTCCGCGTCGCTTCGCGCTCGGTCAAAGTCTGTACGTCCGTTTTCAACATAATATTATACCCTCCGCGCCGCCGAGCGGCTCGGCAGCGATAATTCGATATAATATACGCGACTATTTAAGATTTTATTCTAAAAAATATCCGCGTAAGCCTATGCGACTACGCGGATTGCGATATTTGCTTTAATCCGTCAAACCTTGATTCGCGGAATTGGTAGCGTTATGAAGAGTGAACACGAGATAACCCGTATTGTGAATGGAAGGTTGCGCTATGATAAGCGGAACTCTTCTCGTAACGTTTTTATCGTCTTTATCCGTCGCTTCGCCGCCGTAGTTTATCGACTTTGCGAAATACGAGTAGGCGTACGCTTTGCCGTACTTGCCCGTGGTTGCGAATTTTACTCCGTAAGCGTTGAACGCGGAGAAACTGGAGAAACTGTACCCGTACAGATTGACGTTCGACGGAAGTTTAACGATGGTACTTGCCGTAGCCGAGCCTATCATGCTCGCCGAAGCGGACGTAAGCGCGCCCGAAACCGCGTCTATCGTGTTGTAGGCGTAAGAGAAATCGGGAGAATAGTCGAAGTTACGGAAAACGGTATAGAGAATATCGTTTTCTACGAAGTCTTTTTTATTCCACTTCTTGATTTCGGTCGGCTTGCGGGTCTGCGCCGTAAAATATTTCGCGGTGGTATCGTCGTTCGCCTTTACCGTTATTTTGGCAGAAGAGCCGTAAGCGACGGTATAGGTATAGTCTAGCGTTACGAAGTCCTTTTCGGACGACGGCGCGGTCGACAACGGAACTACGTTTTTAGCCGTTTTCGTAACCGAAACGGGCTGAAATTTCGAGCCTATGCCCTTGAAAGTTACCGTAATATCCGTAACGTCGCGTTCGACGGCGTATTCCGTTTTCTTGCTGCCGTAAACGTATTTGCCCGCGATAATAAGCCTTGACTTAAAGACGTAATTTTTGCCGTCTTCGGTATTATAAATCGTAGTCGTATAATTCGAATTTGATTCGATTGATGATCAGAACTTTTTTCATAATTAT
>USOJ01000055.1 GCA_900556195.1 uncultured Eubacteriales bacterium | reverse complement strand
GCGTTACGCCGCGAGCCGTACGTTATTATTAAAGTTTGCCCTTTTCTATTCTTTCCTGTCCGCCCATAAACGGTCTTAAAACTTCGGGTATGGTAACCGAACCGTCTTCGTTCTGATATTGCTCTATCAGCGCGGGGAACACTCTCGACGTCGCAAGCCCCGAACCGTTAAGAGTATGAACGAATCTCGTCTTGCCCGTCTGCGCGTCTTTGAATCTCGTGTTGTTTCTTCTCGCCTGATAGTCGTTGGCGTTGGAAACGGACGAAACTTCTTTATATATGCCCATCGACGGAATCCATACTTCGATGTCGTAAGTTCTAGCCATGGAAGCCGAGCAGTCGCCCGCCGCAAGTTTGGAAAGTCTGAAGTGAAGCCCCAGTCCTTCCATTAAAGCGCACGCCTTGTTCACGAGTTCTTCGAACGCTTCTTTCGACTTATCCGGGTGAGCGTATTGAACCATTTCTACTTTATTGAACTGGTGTCCTCTTACCATTCCGCGTTCTTCCGCCCTGTACGTTCCCGCTTCTTTACGATAGCAAGGAGTGTAAGCGAAAAATTTCATGGGAAGTTTGCTTTCGTCGAGTATTTCGCCCGCGTACATATTGACGAGCGCGGTTTCAGCCGTCGGAAGCATAAACTTCGCGCGTTTTTTGTTACCGTCTTCGCTGTCTACCCAATAAACTTCGTCGGCGAATTTCGGGAACTGCCCCGCGCCGAAACCGCAATTATATCCGAGCATGTGCGGCGGCAGAATCATTTCGTAACCGTCTTTGAGGTGAGTCGCGACGAAGTAGTTGAGAAGCGCCCATTCGAGCCTTGCGCCGTCGCCGCGATAGAGCCAATAGCCGTTGCCCGAAAGTTTAACGCCCCTTTCGTAGTCGATTATTCCGAGCGAAGTGCAAAGGTCCACGTGGTTTTTAGCCTTAAACGCAAATTCGGGTTTTTCGCCGAACACTTTTATAACCTTATTGTTTTCCTTTTCGCCGGGGAGAAGGTCGTCGTCGGGCATATTCGGCAGCGAAGCGACGTAGTCGGTAACGCGTTTTTGCAAATCGTCTATTTTAGCGTCGCCCTCGGCGATTTCTTCGCCGATTTTACGCATACGCGCGAAAATTTCTTCTACGGGCTTGCCTTCTTTTTTAAGTTTGGGTATTTCAGCCGAAACTTTGTTTCTCTCCGCTTTGAGGGCTTCTATTTTAGCCATCAATTCCTTTCTTTCGGCGTCGAGTTTAAGAACCTCGGTAAAGTCTGCAACGCAACCTTTTTTAGCGAGTCTTGCCTTTACGAGTTCGGGATTTTCGGTTATAAGTTTCAGATCGAGCATAACTATCTCCTTTCGTCTTGCGGTAACGCAAATTTACGCCCAAATTATACACCATAATTTTATCAAATGCAATTATTTTTAATCGGGTTAGGCGAAAACGGTTGCAAATTCACGTTTTATATGTTAAAATTCATACGTATATAGAAATCGACGGCGAAAAAGAGTAACGGAAAAGACGCGCCCAGAGAAAAGGCGTTCGGTGCAAGCCTAAGCGTTCTTCCGCGAAAGTGCCTTTCGCTCTTTGCCTGTAACCGCAGACGATTGCGTTGCGGCAAAGTAAGAGGAGTCAATCGCTCACGCAGGCTCGGCGTAAAAGAGATAACGAGGAGTTTATTAAACTCGAAAGAAAAGTGGAACAGCGTTTACGACGCCTTTTCTCATAGCGCTATGAGAAAAGGCGTATTTTTTCGTTTATATTCGGTAAAATAAAAATGTTTTTCAAAAGATTAAGAGAAGATATAAATTTCGCCAAACAAAGCGACCCGGCGGCAAGATCGAAATTCGAAGTATGGCTTACCTATTCCGGTGTAAAAGCCCTTTCACGGCACAGAGTGGCTCATTTCTTTTATAAAATACACTTTAAGTTGCTTGCGAGAATAATAAGTCAGGTCGCGAAATTCCTTACGGGCATAGAAATTCACCCCGCCGCGCAAATCGCTTCGGGCGTGTTTATCGACCACGGCGCAGGCGTGGTTATCGGCGAAACCGCCGTCGTGGAAAAGGGGGTTATCATCTATCAGGGCGTAACTCTCGGCGGCACGGGCAAAGAAACGGGTAAACGCCGCCATCCCGTCGTAAAAGAAGGCGCGATTATATCCTGCGGCGCAAAGGTTCTGGGCGCGATTACGGTTGGCGAATACGCCAAAATCGGTGCGGGAAGCGTAGTGCTTAAAGACGTTCCGCCGCACGCCACAGTCGTAGGCGTCCCCGGAAGAACGGTAAAAATAAACGGCGAAAAGATCGACGAAAAAGCCGAATCGAAAGACGTGATAGTAGAGGAAATCTGCGCGCTCCGCGCCCGCATAGACGAACTCGAAAAACGATTGAAATAACGCAATCGCGAAATCGGAGTACGTTCGCTTATGCGGCTGCTCCGCCTTCTGACGCGGGGATTGCCACAGTCGCTTTGCTCCTTCGCAATGACGTACTTTGTTTACCGTCGTCGCAAACGTAGCGCGACAATCGCGAAATCAGTGTACGAATCACTAAAAACGACTATATTAAAGGACTATATCTATGAAAATTTACAACACTTTATCCGGGCAGAAAGAAGAATTTATCCCGTTAAACGGCAACAAGGTCAAAATGTACGCCTGCGGAATAACCGTTTCGGGCGAAGCGCATATCGGGCATACTTTTCAAGCCCTTATCTACGATATTATCAGAAAATTCCTTATCAAAAAGGGCTACGACGTAACCTACGCCCGCAACTATACCGACGTAGACGACAAGATAATCGCGAAGTCCAAAGAAACGGGTATTCCCGCCGACGCATACGCAAAAATGATGATTAAAAAAATCGACAAGGTTATGCGCGAAATGGACATAGACGACCCCGATATATGGATTAAAGCGACCGAAAGTATCGACGATATTATCGATTTCGTTTCGGCTTTAATCGAAAAAGGACACGCCTACCCGACTAAAAAAGGCGACGTGTATTTTTCGGTTTCGTCATTCCCCGCCTACGGCAGACTTTCGCACAGAAATCTTGAAGACGCGCTTAACGGCGTAAGGATAGACAACGACGAGGACAAGCGCGACCCGCTCGATTTCGCGCTCTGGAAATCGGCTAAAGAAGGCGAGATTTTCTGGGAATCCCCCTGGGGAAAGGGTCGCCCCGGCTGGCATATAGAATGCTCGGCGATGAACAGAAAGGCGTTCGGCGATCAGATAGATATTCACGGCGGCGGCAGAGATCTCATATTCCCCCACCACGAAAACGAAATAGCGCAGACCGAAGCGTTGACCGGCAAACGGTTCGTAAAATATTGGGTGCATAACGGACTTATCAAAGTCAACGGGCAGAAAATGAGCAAATCGCTCGGCAACTCGCTTTTAATGAGCGATCTGCTTAAAGATTACTCGAACGAAGCGATAAAACTCGCACTTTTATCTACCAACTACCGCAACGACATAAACGTAACGCCCGATCTCTTCCCCGAAGCCGAAAAGCACTTATACGAATTTTACAAGGTATACGATTCTGCGTTGAAAGCGGGAATTAAAATCGACGGCGACTACCCCGGTATAGACGACAAATTCGACGAAGATATGTCCGACGATTTCAACACCGCCCTTGCAATTTCCGACCTGTACGGATATTTCAGAACGATACGCGGGCTTATCGCGGCGAAAGACGAAAAAGCGGGCGCAATGCTCTCGCAGATACGCAAAACTTACTCGCTTATAGGTCTTTTCAAAAAAGACCCGACCGAATACGTAAAAGCGTACGAAGCGAAGCACGACGAACCCGTTCCCGCCGAAATAACCGCAATGGCGGAAAAAATGCAGAACGCAAGGTTACGGAAAGATTACGCTGCCGCCGACGCGCTGCGCGCCGAAATTTTGCAGAAAGGCTATCTCGTAATGATTTCGAAAGACGGCGTTTCGGTTAAAAAACAATAAAAACTTTTCTGAAGTTTGCGTTACGTGGCGGTCAGTCAAAATACGTCGGCAGAACAAAGTATTAGTCAAAAATACGTCGTCAGACCACGGTTCGTATTATCCGGCATATAACACTTGACAAAACAAGAATTTTGTGCTATGATAGACAAGCATAATAGTTTTAAGCGGCAACGCCGAAACGGCAAAACTATTTTCGAAAGAGGCAGTACGGGAACGAAAAACGACGAATTGCAAAAACCAAAAACTCTCGACGGGCGGTATCCGCCTATGACTTACGTTTAGATTACAAGCGCAGAGAAAACTTTTCCCTTGCGCTTTTTTTGTCGTTTTCCGACTTTTGGTTATCGATTACCGGTATCGAAGTTAAATCGGAAGGGGCAGCGGAAGGGTTTTCCACTTTACGCTTCGGAAATCAACCGAAAAACAAACGAAATCTGAAAAACAGGAGGTTTTACAACTATGAAAAAATTACTTTTATGCTTATTGTCGCTCGTTTGCGTCGTATGCTTGTTTGCGGCGTGCACCAAGAAGGATACTAAATACAAAATAACCTTTCAGGACTTGTCCGTACTGCCCGAAGGCGTAGAGCGTATCCAAAACGGACAAGGGACTATGTTAAGCGGCAGCGGAAACACAGAAACCATCTATTTTACTTCGGGTAAAGGCGGCTCGTTTTTCGTAACGGTTACTTTTGAAGACGGCTACGATAAAGGCGACTTTAAGATATTTGCCAACGGAAAGGAAGCGGCGATTAAAAACGACAACGAAAAAGTCGTCGATTACGAAGTATATCCGACTTCCGACGTAAAAATTACTTTTACGGGTAAACCCGCGATAAAAAGTTACGGCGTAACGGCAACGTTCTACGATAACGAGTACGAGCAAGACTTGGACGAGTTTTCGTATGAGTTGAAATATGTATGGAGAACGGAAGAATCGACTCCTATTAAGACCGCTTCACTTGCGGAACTGAAAGACAAAATCAATTCGGACGTAAAAAAAGTAAAACACGGAACGAAAATCACCATAACGGCTACGCACACGGGAGAAATCGCTTTCCCGGACGACTTTATGATTCATGGTGAATATTCGGGATATGGCGAGTACGTCGAAAAAAAGACAAAAATCATCGGCGATAAACAAGTAAAGACTTGGGATATTGCAGTTTTGTCGGACGTGGAAATACAACTGCGCCTCAGCATGACGGGACAAAGTTACTCACGCAAAATATACACCGACTCAACGCTTTTGAACGGCAGCGTATGCGACGGCGATTTCAACGAGATATTATCGCTGCAATCGCTTTACGATACGAACGGCAAAATTTACGCGCCGCTTCGCGATAACGCGGTAGTGCGCCATCTTGCCGAAAAGTACAAAAAAGTTACTATAAACGGCAAAACCGCAAACGGTAAATTTTTCTATAACGAAACGGATAAACGTTGGTATATTGAACTTTACAAGCCTTCCGCCTACCAAAACGGAAGAGCGGACGGTTACGACGTTGATTTTGCCGAAGGTGTAAACGATTATATGAGCGGCGACTCCGCCCTGACTCGCGATGACGTCGAATTTAAGTCGAATATTATGGAATGGGGCGAGAACGGCTACCTTATGAATGCCGCCGAATACGGCGGTTATCGGCTCAAAAACGGCAGATTTGCGCTCGGTTTGTGCTTTGCAGGCACCGTAAACGATATAAAAGTGATCGTCAACGGAACGAAAGAATTCGTTTTCCGCAGCATACAGACGCTGGACGAAGAAACGCAAGAATTTGCGACGATTTATCGCCGCGACGGAAACAATACGGAATATAACGGAAGTTACGGCGGAATAGGCGATAAATACGAAACGCACAGAATCGCATTCGATCCGTCAACGTTCGGTGAAATAACAAGCGTTGAAATCGTGCTTGCAAGCGGAGAGTAAAATATTCTCGTTGTTGTATATGTCCGCCGAAGTTAGTAAACTTGAAGTATGCGAACCGATTATAAATAGTTAGTAACTTTATCAGGGGTGGCGAGGTGTTGCCCAATGAAAACCATCATTCCGAGGGCGCGGCTTGGAAGGCTGCCTACCATAGGCAACATTGCTCCGACGGAATGCTGAGCCATCAGGGCGAGTTTTCATGGGCAATTCCTCGACAGGACCCCACTACACTAACTTTCGCTCTTCGGCGATACAGACACATTCAATCATTAAAAAAACAGCCCCGAAAGGTAAAATCCCTTCGGGGCTGTTGTTGTTTTTAATATACGTATGTGTTTTTTGCTTACATTCGGCATGCATTGCTACTGCCGCACGCAGGCAAAAACGATACCTGCAAAATGTTACTCTGCGGTGTTTTCGGCGGTGTCGTCGGTCGCGTCCGCATTGTCCTCGTCGGTTTCCTGTTTGGGGACAAGTTCCATTTCGCGATACTGAGCCAGACCCGTACCTGCGGAAATCATCTTGCCGATGATTACGTTTTCCTTCAGGCCGTACAGCGGGTCGCGCTTGTTTTTGATTGCCGCTTCGGTAAGTACGCGGCTGGTTTCCTGGAAGGACGCTGCCGACAGGAAACTGTCCGTAGCAAGCGAAGCCTTGGTGATACCCAGCAGTATACGCTTAGCCGTTGCGGGTACGCCGTCCTCTTCCAGAGCCTTGTTGTTGGCTTCTTCAAACTTGAAGATGTCCACAACTTCGCCCGGAAGCATATCCGTGTCGCCTGCGTCTTCGATACGAACCTTGCGCAGCATCTGACGAACGATGACTTCCACGTGCTTGTCGTTGATTTCGACACCGTTGGTACGGTAGGTTGCCTGTACTTCCTTGACAAGGTATT
>USOJ01000054.1 GCA_900556195.1 uncultured Eubacteriales bacterium | reverse complement strand
TTTAACGCGTTTAGAGTCTTGTAAAGACCGTCTTGAAAGTTTCGTTAAAGGCGAGACGGAAAGTATAGACGAACTCGAAACTCCGATTTTGCCTTATCGCGAAAACCCGACGTTATATTTCAGCATTTACCGCCGTCTTATTTCCCCCAGCGAAATTTAATCTGCAAAAATTACGAAACATACAAAATATACGAAAAAAAAACGAACTCCGATTTTATATCGAAGTTCGTTTTTTGTCAATAAAAAGAACCGCGGGTTCGACCACGGTTCTTTATGGTGGAGATAGTCGGGGTCGAACCGGCGACCTCTTGAATGCCATTCAAGCGCTCTACCAACTGAGCTATACCCCCACGGCGAGTTTAATAATATCATATTTTCTCGTTTCGCGCAAGCGTTTTACGCTTATATTACGGTAAAATTTACTCGTTTATTAAAATTTTTGAGTTGCTTGCTCTCCGTTTGACATAATTCGTTTGATTTGCTATACTTAACGAGATAATAGCCGCATAGCCGGCAAAAATAACACAGGTCGCGATTATGAAAGAAAAAATCGAAGAGATCAGGGCGAGACTTTCGGAGTCCGTCGCTCACGCAAAATCGAGCAAAGAGTTATTCGAACTCAAAGCGAAATACGTACTCGGCAAGGCGGGCGAAATCCCCGCGCTTATGAGAGAACTCGGCAAAGCCGAAAAGGACGAACGCCCCCGTCTCGGTCAACTTATAAACGGTCTTAAAGACTGGGCAAACGAGGTCTTTGAAGAAAAAACCGAAGAAATCGAAAAACTCGAAAGCGAAAAACGCTACGCCGACGAAAAAATCGACATCACTCTTCCCGCAAAAAAGAGCGAAGAAGGCTCGCTTCACCCCGTAACGTTGGTTAAAAACGAACTCGTGGACATATTCGCGGGTATGGGATTTTCGGTTCTCGAAACGCAGGAAGTCGAAGACGATTTTCACAATTTTACCGCGCTTAACACTCCGCTCGAACATCCCGCGCGCGACAAGCAGGACACGTTTTATATCACCGACGACTATATGCTTCGCACGCACACTTCGCCCGGGCAGATAAGAAGTCTTACCACGCTTAAACCGCCGTTCAAAGTGCTTATCCCCGGCAGGGTATACAGGGCGGACGACGACGCGACTCATTCGCCGATGTTCCACCAGATGGAAGGGCTCGTCATCGATAAAAACATCACGCTTTGCGATTTGCAGGGTATGCTCGACGTACTCGTAAAACGCATGTTTTCGAAAGACGTAAAAACCCGTTTCCGTCCGTCGTTTTTCCCGTTCACCGAACCGTCGGTAGAAGTTGACGTAAGTTGTTTCGAGTGCGGCGGCAAGGGTTGCAAACTCTGCAAAGGCACAGGCTGGATAGAAATACTCGGCGGCGGCATAGTCAACCGCAGGGTTTTGCAGAACTGCGACGTCGACCCGAACGAATGGACGGGCTTCGCGTTCGGTTTCGGGCTTGATCGCATAGCGATGCTTAAAAACGGAATCAACAACATCCGCGTGCTTTACGAGGGCGATCTTCGCGCTCTTAAACAATTCAAAGATTAAGGAGTCGAAAGAATATGTTAGCGCCTTTAAGTTGGCTTAAAGAATTCGTAGATATAGACGTAACGCCCGAAGAACTCGAAAAAAGGCTCTTCGACAGCGGTTTCGAAGTAGAACAGGTTATACCTTACGGCGATAAACTCGATAAAGTCGTAACTTGCAAAATAAAAGAGATAACCGAGCACCCCAACGCCGAAAGATTGCGCGTTTGTCAGGTAGACGCGGGCAAATACGGCGTGTTGCAGATAATAACCAACGCAACTAACGTTAAAGTCGGCGATATCGTTCCCGTCGCGGTAGACGGAGCGACTCTCGCTACGGGCGACCGTATTTTCAACGGCAAACTTCGCGGAGAGCCGTCTTACGGAATGTTCTGCGGCGGCGAAGAACTCGGTATAAACGACGATATATACGAGGGCGCGTCGGGCGACAGCGTGCTTATTTTTCACGACGAGTTTCCGCTCGGCGAAGAAGTGAGAGATTTGCTTAACCTCAGAGATTACGTCTTCGATATCTCGGTACTTGCAAACCGTCCCGACTGTCAGAGCGTACTCGGCATAGCGAGAGAAATCGCTTGCGCGCTCGGCAAACCGCTTAAAGAACCGTCTTACGATTATACGGTTAAGGCGGAAAAGGGCGACGAAAACGTCGAAGTAAACGTATTCGACGGCGAACTTTGTCCGAGATATATCGCTCATCTCGTAAAGGATATTAAAATAGAAAAATCTCCGAAGTGGATGTCTAGAAGACTTAACCTTTGCGGACTTAATTCCATAAACAATATCGTAGACATAACGAACTACGTGCTTCTCGAACTCGGTCAGCCGATGCACGCTTTCGACCTTAACGATCTTGCGGGCAACGAAATTAACGTAAGAAGGGCGAAAGACGGCGAAAAGATAGTTACTCTCGACGAAAAAGAAGTCGAACTCACTCACGATAACCTGCTTATATGCGACGGCAAAAAGGGCGTCGCGCTGGCGGGCATAATGGGCGGACTTAACAGCGAAATAAAACTCGACACGAAAGCGGTTTTGTTCGAATGCGCAAAATTCAAACGCGATAACGTAAGGCGTTCTTCGAGAATGCTCGGCAAGTCGAGCGATTCGTCCAAACGCTTTGAAAAGGGCGTTGACGAATATACCACCGAAAGGGCGATAAACAGGGCTTTGCACCTTATAAACGAACTCGGCGCAGGCAGAGTTACCGCCGTGCATAAAGACGTTTCGGCAGGCGCAAAGCAAGAAAACGCCGTCCTTGAAACCACGTTTGACAAAATCAACGGCGTCCTTGGTATAAAAGTTCCGAAAGACGCTGTAATCGATATTCTGAAACGCCTCGATTTCGGCGTGGAAGTTAACGGAAATAAGATTAAAACCGTCGCTCCGCCGTACAGAGAAGACGTGGAAGGTTACGCCGACCTTGCGGAAGAAGTTATAAGAGTGTACGGCTACGAGCATATCGTTCCGACCCTTCTGAAAGACGCTTCGATAACCGACGGCGGTTACGATAAAAAGCAGAAGGACGAAAACAGGGTAAAACGCGCGCTCGCTTCGGGCGGTTACAGCGAAATAATGACCTATTCGTTCTATTCTAAAAAGGACGTCGCGTCGCTCAGCCTTGCGGACGGCGACGAAGAAGGTAAAGTAATCGTTCTCGAACATCCGCTCAGCGATAATTACGAAGTGTTGCGCCGTTCGCTCGTTCCGTCTTTCCTTTCGGTAATTTCGCGTAACGTAAAACGCGGTAACGCCGACGGCAAAATTTTCGAAATCGCGCGTACTTACGCTCCGAAAAATCTGCCGCTTACCGAATTTCCGACCGAAACGAAAAAACTGTGCATAGCGGTATTCGGCGCGGATAACGACTTCTTTACGTTAAAAGGAGCGATAGAGCGGATAGGAAACTCTTTCGGACTTGAATTCGACCTGACGAAACGCGCCGAAAAGACTTATCTGCACCCCGGAGTTTCCGCTAAAATAATACTCGACGGAGAAGAAATCGGCTGCTACGGTCAGATTCGCTACGAAGTCGCGGCGGACTACGATCTGGAATGTAAAGTTTACGTCGCCGAAATCGACTACGATAAACTTTCGGATAAATTCGATAAAGTATTCAGATTTGCCCCGTTGCCGAAATTTCCGAGCGTGGAGAGAGATCTTGCGTTCGTCTGCGACGAAAATCTCACCTGCGACGAAATCGCAACCGCCATAAAACAGGCGGCGAAAGGTTCGGTCGAAAAAATCGAACTCTTCGACGTGTACACGGGTTCGCAGGTAGAAAAGGGCAAAAAGAGTATGGCTTATACCGTTACTTTCAAGGCGGGCGAAGATAAACCGCTTGCCGCCGAAGACGTAGACGCGCTCGTAAAGAGAATACTCGGCAGCCTTAAACACAGATTGAATATCGAATTAAGGTAAAGAAATGGTTGATATAGACAGAATAAATTTTTTGGCAAGAAAGCAGAGAAGCGAAGGCTTGACCGAGGAAGAAAAAGCCGAGCAGGACAAACTTCGTAAGGAATATATAGCGAGCGTTACGGGCAATTTGCGTGCTCAACTCGACAACACTTACGTTATCGACGAAAACGGCGAACACAAACTCGAAAAGAAGTCGTAATGGAATATACGCTTATAACGGGCGCGACGGGTGGCTTGGGCAAGGAATTCTGCCGTCAACTCGTCGCGACCGACAATCTGTTTCTGACGGGCAGAAACAAAGAAAAACTCGAAGATCTGCGTTTGGAACTGCTTAAAATAAACCCGAACGCCGAAATAGAGATTTTCCCCGCCGACGTAACGAGCGAAGACGGAAGAAAAGCCCTTTTCGATTACGCGACGGAAAAAAACGCGGTTTTTTCGGGGCTTATGAACGTCGCGGGCGTAGATACGCAAAAGGCGTTCGATAAGTATACGCAGGAAAAACTCGTTTTTCAGGTTCGCGTGAACGTGGAAGCGACTCTTTCGATAACCCGTTTCGTGATAGAACGCCGCACCGAAAAACTGAAAATTCTCACCGTAGGCAGTATGAGCGGAACGACGCCCATGCCGTACTTCGCGATATATTCGGCTTCGAAGGCGTTTTTGCTCAACTTTTTTACGTCGCTTCGGTACGAAGTAAAAAACGCGAAAATCACGACTTTGGTACCGGGCGGTATTCCGACCCGACCCGACATTATAAACGATATAAAAGTGCAGGGCGTAACGGGTAAAATGTCGTCAAAACCCGCAACTTTCGTCGTAAAAAAGGCTCTTAAAGCGTTGAATAAAAACAAGCGGAAAGTCATCCCCGGCGCGTTCAACAAGTTCGTTTACTTTTTAGAGAGAATAACGCCGCTTTCTATCCAATGTCGTTACATTGCCCGAAAGTGGAGCAAAAAGGAAAAAGACCATTTTTGAGCAAATATTCATCTCGAATAAGTACGTTTCCGGCTCCCGCGCAAGACTTCGACGACCGCAAAGGTCTATCGAACCCTTTCGCGCAAGTCGAGCCTTCTTCTTCGAGCGACTATTTGCTCAAAAGTCGAAGATAATCTCGAATAAGTACGTTTCCGGCTCCCGCGCAAGACTTCGATCCCCGCAATAGATTGCGGGGCGGCTGTATCGGCGGACTTTTCGTAGTCGTGAATTATTTGCCGACAACGGCAAAAATCGTAGTATAAAAATCAACTAAAATCGGAGATAAAGTAAAAATGAAATCCGTATTACTCATAGGTTTAGGCAGGTACGGCTATAACGTATCGGTTAAACTTCACGATTTAGGGCACGACGTGCTTGCGATCGATAAATCGGAAAAACGCGTAAACGCCGCATTGCCGGTCGTTACCGACGCGCAGATAGGCGACGCTACCGACCTCGACTTATTAAAGAGTTTAGGCGTTAAAAACTTCGAGGTGTGTATAGTCGCGATAGGCAACGACTTTCAGAGTTCGTTGGAAATCACGTCGCTTCTGAAAGAACTCGGCGCGCCGCTCGTAGTGGCAAGGGCAAGCAGCGACTTGCAGGAAAAGTTGCTTAAAAAAATCGGCGCGGACGAAGTCGTGTACCCCGAAAAGCAACTCGGCGACTGGACGGCTATAAGGTATACTTCCGACCACGTTACCGACTATATCGAAATCGACAGCGACCATTCGATATTCGAAGTTACCGTTCCCGACGCGTGGAAGGGTAAAACGCTCGGTGAACTCGACGTTCGCAAAAAGTACGGTATCAACGTACTCGGCGTAAAAGAAAACGGCAAAATCGATTTCGCTATAAGCGCGGGTTGTAAACTCGACGGCGACAAAACGCTCATGGTTTTGGGCAAATTCAAAGATCTTAAAAAGTGTTTTAAGATTTGATATGTGGATATTATTGGCATTAGGCTCTGCGCTTTTCGCGGGGCTTACGTCTATCACCGCCAAATGCGGCATAAAAAAAACCGATTCTACGGTCGCCACCGCAATACGGACGGGCGTGGTATTGCTTTGTTCGGCGGTTATGGTAACGATCGTCGGCTCGTGGGACGGAATAACGAACGTCGATACGAAAAGTCGGATATTTCTCGTTCTGTCGGGGATTGCTACGGGCGCGTCATGGCTGTGTTACTTTAAGGCTATTTCGATTGGCGACGTAAACAAGGTCGTTCCGCTCGATAAATCGAGTACCGTTCTGGCGGCGGTCATAGCGATAATTTTTCTCGGCGAAAGCGTAACCGTACCGAAGATAACGGGGCTTATAGCCGTTACCGTCGGCACGTACATGATGATAGGCAAAAAGGACGGCGCGGGCGAAAAAAAGAGGGGCTTGGGCTGGTTTTTTTACGGCAGCCTGTCGGCGGTATTCGCGGCTTTGACGAGCGTTCTCGCAAAAGTCGGTATAGAAAACGTCGAATCGAACCTTGCCACGACCGTAAGGACGGCTGTCGTTCTCGTAATGGCGTGGCTCGCCGTTCTGGTTACGGGCAAAGGTAAACTCGTAAAAGAAACCACTAAAAAAGAATTGCTGTTTATAGTAATTTCGGGTATTCTGACGGGCGCGTCGTGGCTGTGTTATTACAGGGCGCTGCAACTCGGCGAAGTCAGCGTCGTCGTTCCGATAGATAAACTCTCGATACTCGTAAGCATAGCGTTTTCGTATATAGTTTTCAAAGAAAAACTTACGCTTAAATCGTTTATGGGGCTTATGATAATCGTAGTCGGAACTCTTTGTTTACTGCTTTAACTCGATAAAAAATACGCGGCGGCAACTTGAAAAAG
>USOJ01000053.1 GCA_900556195.1 uncultured Eubacteriales bacterium | reverse complement strand
ACTTATAAAGAGCCTGCAATTTTTCGTTCTGCGCCGCGATATACTCGTCGGACTTTTCTTCGACGAGATCCATGCCGCTTAGTCCCAGACTCGAAAGAGTTTTAGCCCGCTTTTCTTTAAGGGCGTTGTTATACTCCGTAACTTCGTTCTGCTTTTTCGTCCTTTCTTCTTTAAGCGCGTTGATGCGTTCGTTGATTTTTACGGCTTCTTCCATGTCGTAAGAAGCGACGGCTTTACTCAACTCTTCGGTAAGGCTCCCGATTTTCTCGTCCGCTTCCGCGATTTTTTCTCTCGCGGTCGCGTAGGCGTTTTCCACGTCTTTTATCTTGGCTTCGTCGAAGTCTTTAAGTTGTTCCGAAATTATCGAAGACCGCGCTATACCGCGTTTTATCGCTTCGTCCGACGCGTTGTTTTTAGCCGCTTCGTAAGAATCGGAAATGCGTTTTTCGGACTCTTTCGCGTAATTTTCGTAGCCCGCCTTTTGCAAGTCGAGCGCCGCTTTCTTTTCTTCCGCGACCGCTTCCGCCGCCTGTTTTTTACGCGCGGTATTCGCTTTTTCTTCTTCCGTCGCCGTTTTTATGATCTCTTCGTCGGTCGGCGCGTCGTAAGTCTTTTCGTTTAGTTTAGGGATAACCGTGCCGTTATACGACCTCACGTCCGTCTTCTCGTAATCGTCGTTTATCTTGTCGAGCGAGTCGTATAAACTCTTTTTCTCCGCGCTATCGCCGCTTTGTGCCTGCGATTGAGTCTTAACCGCGTTCTTCTCGTCATTTGCTTTCTTCTTCTCCGTAGTTTCGTCGTTTATCATATCGATTATTTCTTTTATCGGGAATTTATTTTTCAAATTTCCACCTCCGTTTTATACGATTTTCAATTCTCCGTCTATGCAGACGATTTTCTTGCCGTCGGCGGTTACGAAAGCCGCGTCCGCGTTGCCGATACGCTCGGCGTTAGCGTCCGCGCGGTCGGCGACGTCTTTTATAAACCATTCTTCGCCCGAGCGGAATACTATTTTCGCTTTATCGGTTGCCGCCGCGACTATTCCGTTTTTTATGCCGACGCCCGTTCTTTTATTTATAGTCATCATTCCACCTCGTAAACGAACGAATAACCGTTCGGCGCGACCGCCGCGAGAATTTTCGTTCCGCCGTTTTCGGCGTAAGTTACTTCTTTACACTTTATCGCCGTCGCCGTTTCGGTAATCGCCGACCCCGAAAGGGTTATTTCGCATAATCTGAAATTCTTCGCGGCGTAGGCTATAAAGCCGTTATCGGCAGCCCTTGCGGCGAACGCCGTATACGCGCCGATAAGCGGATATTCGTTTAATACCGTTCCGCTTTGATTTACTATGCGAATTTTGCCGCCGCCCTTTTCGGAATAAGTCGCAAGGCAGAAATTTCCGTCGGTCGTTTTAACCGCGGAAGCGCTTTTAGCGCCGTACACCGAGAACAATTTTTCTAAACCGTCAACCGAATACAAGCCGTATTCGCCGCCCGAAAATTTTCCGACGTACCCGTCGCCCGCGTAAGAAAGACGCACTTCGTCTTTGCAAATTTCGAAATACCCTATATACGTTGCCGAAATAATCGCAGTAAAAGAAGTTTCGCCCGAAACCGTAACGACGGCGGAATTTAACCCTTCGGGCAGAATACCGCCTGCGTGTACGCCCTTGCTGCTTTTGGTAACCGTAGCCGAAGTCAACTCCTTTCCGTTCAGCGTTATCTTAACGTCCGCCGTATCGTTCGGGATATTTACGATTATTCTTATCTGCGCGCCGAGTTTTTTAAGCACGTTCCACTTAAAGACCTTTACGACCGTATTATCGACGGGCGAAGAAGTAAAAGTTTCTTCCGCCGTTATCGTCCGATATCCGACTTCGGTTTTCGTATCGCTTATCTTATTTTCGAGTTTTCTTTCGAGTTCGGCGGTTTTATCGAGAGCGATTTTGCCGTAATACGTATCGTCTTTAATCGTCATAATAACGCAATTTAAGCGTAAGCCCGACCACTCTCGCTCCTTTCTCCGTACATTTAATCTTTACCGAAAATCTGTCCGCCGTAAGATTCGGCTTTATAACCTGCCTTGCGATTTTACCCTTTACGCCGTAGACTTTGGTTCTGCCGTCGTAAGACACTTCGATTTGCAAATCCGTCGCGCTGTAAAAGGATATTTCGCTTAAAAGTTTGCGTTTTACGGTAACGCCGAAGTCGCCGAATTTGCCGAGCCATATTTTAGTATTCGGTACTCCCGCCGTAGTCCCTTCGCCAATAAGCCGAAGAATTTTCCCTTCGCCCGAAACCGCTAAAAGTTCGTAGTCGTTTACGCCGCTCGCGACCGTTACGTCGACGGGCAGACCGCCCTTTATGAAGTAATATTCGGAATAATTTTTCGGGTCTACGTTGAAAAGGCAATTTTCGCTCTCACCCTCAAAAACCGCTTTGACGACGAAATACGCCCTGCCGTTATAGTACGCGCCCCGAACGTTTTCGAACGAAAAATCTATCGATTCTTTATACGCGTCGGAAATTCTTACGGCAGAAAGTCCGTCGAAGCGGTACAACCCGTCGGAAGCGAAAAACAGTACGCAATCGCCGCATACGGTAATCGATTCGCCGCATATCTTGCCCGACGAAACGAAAAGGTCTGCGACCGAAAAGGACTTCTGATCTCCGTAAGCGGTAACACGCGTTATTCCGTAAGATCTGAAAACGTACAGATATCCGCCGAACGAAATTACTTTCAGAAGCCTGCCCTTTTCGCCGCTCATATCGATAAAACCCGCTTCGGATAAAGATACGTTCCAGTTAGTCGGGTCGAAGTCGTCGGAAAACCACAACGAGTTGTGATTGGACGAATCCGTCAGAAATAATCTTTCGCCGTGTATGCACATCGATTCGACTTTCGGCGCGGACGAAACCGTAATTACGTTCGTTCCGTCGTAAATTTTCATCTCGCCGTTTTCGCTCGAAAAAATCATTACGTCTTCGCCGTTGAAGTTATAGTTTACCGCCGACGGCTCTTTGGTAAAGTAAAGCGCGGCGAGTTTTGTCGGCGTTCCGCCCGCAAGTTTAAGAGAGTATACGTACCCGTCGGCGCACCATACGAGCGCCCTATCGAGTACGACGTCTTCGCCGGAAATACGCCGATAATAATAAATTCTTTTCGCCGCGTAAGGCAGAAAACCGCTTATTACCGAAAAACCCTTGCCGTCGCGAAGATCCCCCTTACCCGTATCGAAATTGTACGAAGCAACCGAATAACCGTAACCGCCCACGCCTTCGCCCGCTTTGCCGTTGACTTCGCCGAGCGGATTGACCGTGATTTTCGCGAGTTGAGGCGAAGCGTACGAATAACCGTTCATAAGCCCCACCTTTTGGCGGGTTTCGTTCTGCCGCCCCTTGACGACGGCGCGACGTTTACCGCCGCGCGGAATTTTTTCGCGAAATTATCGGCTTCGGTATACCGACCGCTTAAAAAACAATACTCGCTCGCAACGCCGAGCGCGAAAATATTCTTACTGACGCGGGTTTTGTCGTAGGCGAACGCGTCGTCCGCCGCGCAATCGGGCGGCAAAACGGCGAAGACGATCGTAACGTCGGTTAAAGGCGTTACGATATGCGTCGGGAATACCTTATAAGGCAACTCCGCGCCGTCTTTATCGTAAACGCCCTCGACGCGGAGAACGGAAAATCCGAGCGAAGAAAACTCGACCTTTCCGCCGACCGTATTCACCGTTTTTCTTATCGGCATATAGTCGATCGCCGTTTCGTGCAGAGCCAGATTATAGCACCTTAAAAACGCCGCGTATTTTTCTTCGTCCAAAGCCTCGGCGACAGAATTTTCGCCGTCGGCGGTCGCGCCGTCGCCCGATAAAGCGGCGGCGAATCCGTCTTCTCCGACGAGATACGCCGCCTCGATAATTACGTCTTTAACCGTCATTTTCCGTCCCCCTTTTTATTATTCTTCGGTTATGCCCGAAAGCATCGCCTGACCGCACGGTTTGGCGCAGATGATATCCGCGTATTTTACCAAAGTCGCCGTATAAGTCGGTTTTCTCATATCCTGTTTAAGTACTTTGCCGTCGTCGCCTTCGAGCCACTTCCAGTCGCAGAGTTGATGAAGAGTGAAATCGTCGGTATTGAGAAGGTACATCGTACCCGCGGGACAGAATCGGTCGGAAACTATGGGAATACCGTTATAGGATATCGCCTTGTAGCCGCCTTCGAGGTTCATAACGTCGACGTTTCTCTTATAGGTCGCGAGATGTTTCTGGAAGGCTCTCTTTACGCCCGAAGAACACACGATGAAGTTTACTTTGCTGCCCGCGTTTTCGTCGAGATAGTCGATTGCTTTCTGAATAACCGTTTCGCTGATGTCGCCCACGCTCGTCTTCATATACGGCACGAGCCATTTATGAGTGGCTCTGTCGAGTCCGTACAGACTGCCCGTGGACTTGAAAATCGCGCCGAGACCCGTGATTTCGTTGTTCAACGACCCCGCGACGCAGATACGCATGCCCTCTTTTATCGCGCTTGCGGCGATAGTCGTCCCGCCGATCGTAATGGTCTTGTTCTCTCTGTCGATATCGGTAATTCTGCCCGCGTTGCCCGTGGTCTGATCCGTCGCCGCGGCGTAGATTTCGACGTTCATGCCGACCGCCATGTTTTTAACGTCGCTGCACGATATCGTATTGTTCGTATTGGTTGCGGTAGCGGTGGCAAGCACGCCCGTGCCGTCGCCGTACAACATTCTGCCGAAGTTGAAAGTGCAGGCTTTCAGAAGCCCTTCCATTTCGTCGTTGAGAAGGTTTACGAACGCGCCCGCGTCGTTTGCGGAGGCTCTGACCGCCTTATCCGAAAGGGATATCGTGCCGTACAGATTTTTAAGGGTCAGTACGAACTGTTCGTAATAGTTGTTGCTCGCCACGGGAAGATCTCCCGTTTCTGTGCCCGCGCTTATGCCGCCGCTGATGCCGTATCTTGCCAGCCTTCTTATTTCTTTACCCCACACGTCAGAAGTGCTCTGTTTGATTTTCGCGAGCAACGGATTGATTTCGGTATTGAGTTGGTCGCTGACCGCTCCGAGATATAACGTTTTAAGCGCTTTGTCCGCGCTGTTTACGGAAACTACCATTTTACTTAAAATTCTCCTTTTGATTTAAGATATATTTTTGCGAGTTCTCCCGCTTCCGCGAGAGTTCTCGGTCGCACGGGCGGCGCGACTAACGCTCTGCCCCTGCAAAATTTTACGGGCGGGAAAACGGCTTCGGAATCGTCCTCCCGTTTTTGCTCGCCGCCGCCCGGCGAAAAGACCCCGTCGGGTTTGTTTTCCGCCTGCGGCTTCGGGTCGCCGTCCGCCCGCGCGGCAAGCGAACCGCCGCTCGTTTCTCCTGCCGCTTTCCCGCCGTCGCAAGAATCGGGCGAAGCGCCTTGCGGCGTTGTTTCGTCCGTATTTCGTTGCGCGCCCGCCTCTAACGCTTTCAGCCGTTGACTGCGCCTCGTAAATTCGGCTTCAAGACGTTCGTAGGCTTTATACAGAGCGTCAACGCTCGCAAATTTGCCTATGAACGGTTTATCGTTTACTACGCCCTTTTCTTCTTCCGCCGCTGCGGTCTGCGCGTTTTCGATTTCGCCCGCGTTTCGTATCTGCTCCATAAGTTCCTCCCTTTTTATTTATTCGTTTGCCGCTACGGTAGCGGCGTTCGCCTCGGCGAGCCGCGCCTTATGCTCACGCAGATGAGCGAGCGCGTTTTCTTTCGCTTCGGCGTTATTTCTCACTTCTTCGCTGTCCGAAGAAAGCAAGAATCGCGTATGTTCGGCGATATGCAGAGCGTGGTCGTCGTATTCGTCGACGGCGGTCGGAACTTTATACCCCGACACGTTCTCGCTTTCCGCCTTGTTGATATGCAATTTTTCGAGGTCGAGAGCGTTGTCTATCGACCCGAAACCGAGCATTTCAAGCACTTTGGCTTTGGTACGCTCGTTCATCTTACCCGTTTCGTCGGACAAAATACCCGTCTTTATAAGGTCGTAAACCGCGCTCTTTTTCTGCGCGGGCGTAAACGACAATTCGTTTTCGGTGTCGAAAACCACGTCGTCGCTCGAAAGATCCGACGACCTGAAATAAAACATCTCTACCTTACCCGTTTCGCCCGAACTTTTCATAATGCGTTCGCCCTTCGCAAATTGACGGAAAAGCCTTATAATCTGCTTTGCCATGAGTTTGACCGCCGCCCTTACGCTTTCGCCCGAAGCCGTCATACGCGTATCTTCCTGCTCGATTAAAAGTTGAAGCGCGACGCCCGACGTAACGACGCCGTTTGCCGATGACGAACGCGAAAACTCGCTTACGCCGCTTATTAAGATAAACTCATTCAGAAGTCTGTCTTCTTCGTAAGAAAGGTCGTTCGGGACGTTGCCCGTACCCATAACCGACGGCGGATTCGAGCCTTGGCGATAGACTATTATCTTACCGGGCGAAAGTCCTTCTTCGGCTAAATCGTCGGTATCCACCGAGCCGTCTTCTACGGTTAAAACGCCCATGCTCAGGCGGTTGAGAAATTCCTGTTTTCTGTTCTTTACGGCGTTGTACGCTCGCTGCACGGGGATAAGCCTTTGCACCATGGACGAGCCGAAAAACGCGCCCGCTTCGGCAATAGAAGTCTGCCGTATAAAAGGTATACCTCTCCTGCCTTCCGCGCCGTTGACGTACGGCAATTCGCCGATATACAATATCTTTTTATCTGCCACGACTATAAATCTGCCGTCGGGATAGTCTTCGCTCGGTCGCTCGTATTTTTCGATCAAAAGCACCGAATCGTGTAAAACGCCCTTGCCTTCGGTATGCGAGCCGTTAAGCGAAAACACGTCGACGTCGCCGCCGTCCACTCTCACG
>USOJ01000052.1 GCA_900556195.1 uncultured Eubacteriales bacterium | reverse complement strand
TTAAAAAAATGGTATTTATATAAGTCGTCGGTTAAACCGAATAAGTCGCAGTCGGCGACCCGAAGTTTTTCTATCATGTTTTCGTATATCGCCTTTATCTTGTTTTCGGCAATTTTCAGAACTTCTTCGGGGATATCCTGCGTGGTGAAGAGTTCGCCCACGTCTTCGCTTTTTTGCAGGTCTTCAACGTGGCATTTAAGCGTAAGTTTTACGTTGAATACGGGCGATTTTTTTAGCGACAAAGAAAACTTTTTATATTCTTCGTCTATGCCGAGCGTAAGCGAAACTTTTTTGCCTTCCCACTCTACGTCTTTAAGGTCGAAATAGGTGTCTTTCGTTTTACGCCGCTTTATATTAAAAAACAACGATTCGTCGCGGTCGAGCATTCCTACGTTTACGCCTTTATTAAATAAAAGGGTAGACGTGCAATCGAACACTTTTTGTTCGTCGCCCGTATCTCCGCTTTTCTCGCTTTCGGAAGCCTGTCCGCCGTTGCCTTCTTTAACTTCGGGCGCGGTCTGACTTTCTATT
This sequence comes from uncultured Eubacteriales bacterium, assembly GCA_900556195.1. Lineage (GTDB taxonomy): Bacteria > Bacillota > Clostridia > Christensenellales > Borkfalkiaceae > UBA10281. Next base: position 6,401 of record USOJ01000052.1, on the reverse strand, counting down.
TCTTCTATCAACGGCATAAACGAACTTTCCGACTTAGAAAAATAGCCTTTCGTAAAGTCCTTTACGTTAGTAAACGATATGCGGTTGAGTTTGGCAACGTCTTTGACGAGTATTTTTTCGAGAGCGAACGCGGGTACGGAATCGAGCGGCGTGCGAACGCCCAATAAATCAGCCGCTTTGCCTTTGCACGCCACGAGCAGCGACGAATCGGGTATTTTATCCGTTCGGTTAAAATAGTCTATAAAAATCATTACGTCTTGTTTGAGCAAATCTTCGCTTACCACTATCAGATTGCAGAACGACAGCAACGGATACCAACCGGTCGTAACGCCTATATCGTCAAGCGCGTCGGCTATCGTAACTCCTTTGCCTTTTACCATCGCGTCGGCGTTCGGGGCGGAATCTGTCGACTGCGGGACGGCTATCTGCGCCGTAACTTCGTAGCCGCGCTCGCATTTGTCGATTCCCAAAGCGATCACGATAGCCGTTTTTTCAATATCTATAAGCCCGAAATTGTTCGTAAGAAACAGAATAAGCGTAAACGCTATCGCAATCGGCAAAAATTTCGAGCGTAAAAACTTTTTCATTGCGTTTTTCTCCTTTTAATCAAAGCCGCCGTCGCAACGATAAGCGGTATTACGTAAGCGATTGCCCAGTATCCCCATATTACTTCTTTACTTAAAAATCTGAATATCTCTATAAAATAATCGTGCGCTACGAACAGAGAAATAAGCAACGCGCCGTTTACTATCAATACGGGGTAGAGTTTGTTTTTGAACTCGAATACTTTCTGAATAGAATACGAAGCGAATACGAGCGGCAGAGAAATCGCGAACGCGTCCACGAATGCGAAAATAAACCCCGCGATATAGTCTATTCTGCCTACGTTCGAAAGCGCGACGTTGCTTTTGCCCATTTGTATGGGCGAAAAATATTGCCGTTCGGTTAAAGCGCCGAATTCGCCGTAAAGTATAACCGAGTATATTATCGTTATAAGAGCCATACCCGCGTAAGAGAGCATAATTTTCCGTTTGTACGCTTTTTCGGGTTTGAAGTTGCCGATTAAAAGGAGTATATAAACTCCGTCGAAATACCATACGAAAGTGTTTTTTGCGCCGTCGAGTATCTTCGTAAACGGAACGCCTATTATCGGCAAAAGGTTGGTAAGGTCGGTCAGGGGGATAGACAACGCGAGCAGAATTATTATCCCGAGCGAACTTGCCCATACGACTATATCCGAACATCTCGCCACGGCTTTCAAGCCCTTGTAGCAAAAGAACGACGAGAATAAGAAATAGAGCGCGAACGTCATAACGGACGGGGAAGGTTCGTATAAAGCGATCTCGATATAATTCTTCTGTTCGACTATCGGTATAAACGCCTTAAAAAGCAGAAACACGAATAAAAAGAAATATATTATTTTCGCGAAAACTTTGCCGAACGCGTTTTCGAGTATATCGAAAAACGTCTTATTCGGGAACTTATCCGAAAGTTTAAGAACGAAAAACACGAACGCTCCGTCTGCGCAGAAATTAATTAAAAATGAAATCCACAAGCCCTCCGAAGCGTATCTCGCTCCGAGCGCGGGCGCGACCAATATCTTGCCGATTAAACAGCACGACAATATCATAAAACAAATCTGTCTTACGCTGATTTTATTTTCCGTCGGCATATTGCCTCCTTTTGTTTTTCGCATTCAACGCCTGCGGGCGGAAGGGCATACTCGTTACGTCAGACATATAAATTCCGTCCTGCAAATCGTTCAATATAAGCGGCGAGTAGGGCGCGACGTAAGGTACGCCGTAATTTTCGGTGGCGCACAGATAACACGTTAAAAACGCTTCGATTAAAACTATTCCATAGCCGCCTACCGACCCCGCGATTAAAAGCACTATAAATCTAAGCAGAGAAGTCGTTTCGGTAAGTTCGGGTACGGTGTAAATGCTTATGCCCGACATTGCCATTATAAGCACGGCGGGCGTTGAAACCAGCCCCGCGTTTACGGCGGTTTCGCCCAACACCAACGCGCCGACCACGGCGAGAGCCATTCCCACGTATTTGGGCATTCGTATGCTCGTTTCGTTTAATATCTCGAAAATCAGCAGCAAAAAGAACATTTCGAGGCTTGGCGATAAGGGTATGCCTTTAATGCTGTTTACAATCGTCAACAAAAAGTTGAGCGGAATAAGTTGCAGGTGAAAGAGTTGCGCCGCGACGAAAAGCCCGGGCAGAAACACCGAGAAAAATATGGCGAGAACTCTCAACGCCCTGACGAGATTAGCCCTGTAATGCGAAATGTAATAGTCTTCCGCCGTCTGAAAGTCTTCTATGAGAAGATACGGCAGGGTCAGCGCGAAAGGCGAACCGTCCACGAGTATTCCGATTCGCCCTTCGAGCATTCTTTCGATAAGTACGTCGGGGCGTTCGGTTGAGCCGACTTGCTTGAAGAGCGAATTTTTGCGTTCGTTCAATATTTTAGAAAGGTAAGAACTGTCGGGTACGCCGTCGATTTTCACGCTTTTAAGTTTTTCTTTTACTTTTTTTACGAGCGACGGGTCGGTTATGCCGTCGATAGACATAATCGCTATCGACGTCGAAGAATATTTGCCGATTTCCGTCGTTTCTATTTTGAGAGCGGTCGTTTTAAGATATCGCCTTACGAGGCTTAAATTCGTCTTTATCGACTCTATAAAACCGTTTCTCGGACCTCTTATAGCAAGTTCCGTAGGCGGCTCGGCAATGGCGCGAACGTCGAATTTTTTTAAGTCTACCGTAAATCCGCCCGTTTTGCCGTCTATTAAAATAAGGGTAGAGCCGTTTAATACTTCGCCCGCCGCTTCTTTTATTTCGTCAACCGGTTTCACGTTTGCGCACGTGATCGTCTTCGCAAGTTTTTTAACGCTGCTTCCGGCGTTTGCGTTTTTCAGCGGAAATATAACTTGCAGTCCGAGAGTTTCTTTGTCGGTGATAGAGTCCACGTATACCGCGAGAGCGTTTTTGCTTCCCGCCGTAAATTCGAAAAATATCACGTCGTCGCTGCAAAGCAAAGCCTTTAATATTTTTTCGTTTTTCGTTAAGTCCTTGCCGATATTCATACGATAAGTATCGCGAAAAGCGTGATTATTATGTAGATTTTATACTAAATTTCGCAAAAGAAAAAATCGCCCCGTTAAGTATTGACTTATACGGTAACAACGGATAAAATATAATCGCTCGATAAAGGAGAAGCATATTATGGAGTTTTCGGATATTTTATCTAATTTCGCTATAAACGGCGAATTTATTTCCTGCGAGCCTTACGGCAGCGGACTTATCAACAGAACCTACGTCGCGGTGTATAACGAAGGCGGCAAACGCGTAAGATATATCGTTCAGAGAATAAACACGAACCTTTTCAAAAACGTCGACGGGCTTATGAATAACATTAAACTCGTTACCGAGTTCAACCGCGCCGAAATTATGAAAAGGGGCGGAGATCCGGACAGAGAAAGCCTTACCCTCGTGCCGACTGAAAACGGCGGAACTTATTTCAGAACGGAACAGGGCGATTGCTACCGCGTTTACGTCTTTATAGAGAACGCGAAAGGTTACGACGTAGTCGAAAAGCCCGAACATTTTTACGAAAGCGCGGTTGCGTTCGGTAAGTTCGCTATGCTTCTCGACAGATTCGACAGCAGCAAACTTTTCGAAGTTTTGCCCGACTTCCATAATACCGTAAAGAGATTCGATAACTTCAAAAAATCGCTCGAAGCGGATAAATTCAACAGGGCGAAAGACGTAAAAAAAGAAATCGAATTTGCGCTTAATCGCGAAAAAATAACGCATACGATCGTTGATTTGCTCGCAAGCGGCAAAATGCCGTCAAGGGTTACGCATAACGACACCAAACTCAATAACGTTTTGATAGACACCCGCACGGATAAAGCCGTTTCGGTCATCGATCTCGATACCATGATGCCCGGCAGTATCTGCTACGACTTCGGCGATTCGATTCGTTTCGGCTGTAACCCTTGCCTCGAAGATACCCCCGAAACCGAAAAGGTTATTTTCAATATGCCGCTTTTCGAAACCTATACCAAGGGCTATTTAAGCGTTTTCGGCGACACGATTACCGATATAGAGAGAAAGAATTTGCCAATGGGCGCGATTCTGATGACCTATGAGTGCGGCATAAGATTTTTGACCGATTATCTCGACGGCGACGTGTACTTCCGCAAGACGAGAGAAGGGCAGAATATAGACAGAACGCGTTCGCAATTCAAACTCGTTTCCGACATGGAAAAACGATACGACGAAATGCTTTCTGCGGTAGAAAAGTATTAAGTCGCGTTTTGTGTTAATTTAATCGCAAAAATCGTATAATATAACGAATCGCGTTGATTTTTAACGCGATTCGTGCTATTATATAGAAAAATTGTATTACGTCATTGCGTTTTATATCCTTGCCTACGGCATAGAAAAACGTCTTTGCGAGCGAAGCGTGGCAATCTCGAAGATCGAAGTACGTTCGCCTATGAACGCGAATACGGACGTAAACCATAAGGAGATAAGACTATGTTACAGTTGTTTCCGAGAGTGATTCCGGCGGATAAAGAAAGCACGCTCGTTATAAGCGGCGACGATCTTAAAGGTAAAAGGAAAGTCAAAGTCGCCGTGCAGTCTATGGAACTTTACAATCTTCCGCATTGCGATAAATATTTTATCGACGAGGACAAAAGATATGCGCTTACCGACGTTGCCGTAAAGGGCGGCAAAGCCGAGTTTAAGTTTACCCCGAAAGGCGAACAAAGACACAGAGTATACGTAGACACGGGCGCGAGAAAACTCACCTTCGAAATCTATTCGCTTAAAGAAGATTTGTATAAACTCAACCCCTATAAGGGCGATACGCATATGCACTCTACCGAATCGGACGGTCTTTTCACTCCGACCGAAGTCGTTGCGGCGTATTACGAAAGGGGTTACGACTATATCGCGATAACCGACCACCACAAATATAAAGGTTCGGCGGAAATCGCGAAAAAAACGGATAAAATCGCGAAGTATTTCAAGGCGTACCCCGGCGAAGAAGTGCATAACCGCGGAATGGGTTATTTCCACATAATCAATTTCGGCGCGAACGCCAGCGTAAACGAGATAATCAACGCCGACCCGGACGGGGTTTTCGCCGAAGTTACCTCAAAAGCCGCAGAACTCAAAAAGCAGTATAATCTGCCCGACGACATAGACGAAAAGGAGTTTGCTTTCCGCTATTGGGTTTCGAATAAAATAAGAGAATTCGGCGGCGTAAGCGTTTTGTGCCACCCTTACTGGGACGCGTACGGCGAATATAACATGCAGACTCCTATGCTCGAATTCCTGCTTAAAAACGGAATTTTCGACGCGTTCGAAGTCGTTGACGACGACGATAAAACGGGCAACGGCGTAAACTTGCAGACCGCTATGTATAACGAACTCCGCGCCGAGGGCGTTAAAATTCCGATAGTCGGCGCGTCCGATTGCCATAACGTGGTTTCCGAACTCTTCGATAAATTCTTTACTTACGCTTTCGCCGAAGACGTAAGCAAGGTAAAAGAAGCGGTAATGAATTTCAATTCGGTCGCCGTCGAAAAAGTCGGCAACGAATATCGCGTCTACGGACCGTTCAGACTCGTTCGCTACGCAAGATTTTTAACGGATAATTTCGAACCCGAAATTCAGTCTTTAAGAAAGGGAGTGGCGGGTAAGATAGAAGACGTAATCAAAAAGACCGACGCCAAATCAATGGCGAAGATAGAAAAGACGGCGGAAGATTACAGAAAGGCCTTTTTCGGAAGAAAGTAATAAATGACGAATAAAAATATTAAAAAACCCGTCGATAAAAGGCAGTGGCTTTTGGTCGCGCTTTGCTGGGCGATATACACCGCGAGTTATCTCGGTAAGTATTGCTATAATGCGAATAAGTCGGTTATAATGTCTTATTTTTCGATAGACAAAGCGACTGCGGGGCTTGTCGGAACTTGCTTTTTCATAGCCTACGGCGCGGGGCAGGTCGTTAACGGGTTGTTGTGTAAAAAATATAATATCAGATTCGTCGTTTTCGGCTCGCTTTTAATTTCGGCGTGTTGTAACGCCGCGATGGCATTCTGCGACGAATTTGCCGTACTTAAATACGTGTGGTTTATAAACGGAGCGACGCTTTCGGTACTCTGGCCGACTCTCGTGCGCCTTTTGTCCGAAACTCTTTCGGACGATTATTGTCCGCGCGCGGTAGTAGTAATGGGAACTTCCGTCGCCGTCGGAACGTTTATAACCTACGGTATATCCGCCGCTTTCAACGCAGGCATAGGCAGTAGCGTAAGTTATAAATACGCCTTTTTAACGGCTATAATCTGTCTGCCCGTGCTTGCTCTCGTTTGGAA
>USOJ01000051.1 GCA_900556195.1 uncultured Eubacteriales bacterium | reverse complement strand
GTACCGATAAATCCTGCGGGAGTCTTCTGCAAAGTAGTCATATCGGTAAGCATATCCGTTGTTCCGTCTGTCTTACCTTCTCTTTTGAAATAAGGATAGAATGTGTTGTACATTGCATCCCAACCGGTTGCGCCAGCCAATCCTTCGCCAGGCAGTACATCTTTGGAAAAATCAATATCGGCGTTCATAATGAAGTAGCCTTCTACCGTCTTTCTGTCGGCGGTAAGGCGCATATCTTCAAAGTCGGTGTAGTCGTTAATGACTTTCGTATAAACCGTTACGTTGTACGTTACGGCGAACATATCGTTTTCGAGCGTTATGGTACTTACGGTAGGCGTTTTACTTTCGGCGTGCGCGCCTTTAAGCGTTTTATTTTCTTTATCGACCGTGAGCGTATAAGAGTGTCCGTTATAGACCTGCGTTGCGGTAAATTCCGCATCGCCGAACAATACGAACATATCTGCCGAAGAATCTTTTCCGTCGATTGCCGAGAAGTATTTAACTGGAGTTTCGACAGTGATTTCGGGGCGTTCGACGATGACCTTGAAAGTCTTGCTTTCGCTTACGCCGTCCGCTATCGTATAGGAAGCGGTTACGGTTATTTCGCCAGCCTTAACGCCCGTAAAAGTGTTAGTCGCTTTATCGAAAGTTGCCGCGTCGCCGTTGAGAGTAAAAGCAACTTCTTTTGCCGTTCCGTTTACGGTTACGATATACTCGTACGTTGCGGTATGGGCGTAATCTTTGCCGTTAAGCGATTCTACCGTATAAAGCGTAATATCCTCAACCGGTACGTTTTCTACCGCGGTTATAACGGTTGCGCCGCAGGAGCATTTACCTACTCTGCCCGTATCGGTGGTTTCCCAAGTTGTTACGGAGTGATTTGTCTTACTCGTTTCGTCTACTACGTTACATCTCGAACACTTATTCCAGTGTTGATTTTCGTCTTTATCCTGAACGGTATAATCGTGGTTGAGAGCGGGTTTTGCCTGATAAGTAGTGTAAGTACAACCGGTACGCTTACAAGTTACGTATTCGTCCCAACCGGCTTCGGTACAAGTGGGAGCCTGAGCCGCGTGATTTTCTAAATCGTGGTTGTTATCGCCGTACTCGGCGTTACAAGTAGCGCAAACCGCCTTTGCCGTACACGTAGCCGCAGTTCCGACGGTGTGGTCGGCTTCGTCTTTCTTTGCTTCGCAACCCGTTCTCTTACATTTATGCCAATGTTGCGTTTCGGTAGTAGTCCATTCGGTATCCCAGTCGTGAGCGAGCGGTTCGCCGTACTCGGCATGGCAGACTTCGCAGACGTTTTTCTCTCCGCACACGGTCGCCGTTCCGCCCGAACAATTTTCGCGTTCTACGGCAACGGCGTTACAACACTTATATTTTTTCGTGTGCGTTCCGTCGCCGTTTGAAACGTAGACGAATTCGTCGCTCTTATGTACGGACGAATCTACTTCGCCGTAGGCGTTACCGCAAACCGTACAGACCTTTTTATCCGTACAATTCGTCGTTCCGCCCTCGTGGTTGCCTTCGTCTTTTTTAGCCGTGCAACCCTCGACCGTACAAGCGTGCCAGTGCGTTTCGCCGCCTACCGACCATTCGGTCGCCCAGGTGTGTTTATGCGCTTCGGCTTTTTTGCAGCCGACCGCGCATACGAGCGTGGTTATCATAAGAACGACCATGCTCAAAGTCAATAAAAGTTTCTTTTTCATATTCCCTCCTTACGCCGTATTTGCAGGCGTAAAAATTTTTTTTCGTTATATTACAAATCTTGCGGAAAACTACCCTTCCGGGAGTATACTCTACCGTTGAAGCGGGAGAGGTGGCGCGCGTAGCGCGACGGAGAGGGGGCGGGCTGCCCAAGCCGACTTCGCTTACGCTCAACATGACAGTACATTTTGTCCGTACTCCAATCTTCGGGTATGCTCTCCCGTTGAAGCGGGAGAGGTGGCGTGCGTAGCGCGACGGAGAGGGGGCGACCCTGCCTAAGGTCGCCACGCTACCACTATTCGGCGATTAACGCTTACGCGTTAGCAATTGATACTCAATTGCAATCGCCTTATGAATACCTTCGTTAGATAATCCTTGCAAGCAAATTATTTAACTCGGCATTGACGCAATGACGGTTAAATTATGCGACCCAGACGGGAGAGCCCGAAGAGATATCCCAATTGCCGACTTTTTTGATCGATTTTGCCATTTCGGCGTAACCGTCGTAACGGTAAGCGTTAGCCCAGTGATATACCGTCATATTCCCGCTTGCATACGCGTCGTTTTCTTTATACGGGTTAAGCGAAGTCGCGTTAAGTCCGACCTTTGCCCCCTCGGCTATATCCGCAAAATCGTTCGATGCGTATATCGTTGCCGCAGAGTGCTGCATTATCGGCAAAATTCTTCCGTTTTTGGTTGCCGGTTTTGCGATTAAATAAAAATTCTTAATCGAGTGTTTCATAAGATAACCCGGCATGCTCGGTTGATTATGATAGAACGTCGTATAATCGCATTTGGCGAAAACGCCTACCGCCTGACCTGCGGAGCCCGTTGCCTGAACGTCGAAAGTATCGCCGTATTCGAGTATAAAATCGGTCAGGAATATATCGACGTAATCGGCGCACCCGAAAAGCGAACAGTAAGACTTTCTGTTATAATCGTCGCTGCTAACGTCGGGAACGCTTATCGAAACGTATACCCCGCTGACGTTGACGTTTTTCGCTTTAAGCGCGAAAACCGTGCTTATCATATATTCTTTCGTGCCTTTAATATCTTCTTTATAGATATCAACGTTCGTAAACGCGACGTTTTTAACGATTGCGCCGTTCATCGAGCCGAAGAACCCGTAAGAGTTGCCCGCGTGGAAATTGTTTATCTTATGCCCGTTTCCGTCGAACGTACCCGCAAAGCCCGTACCGTCGAGCATGGTCGTACTGCCTTTGCCCGAAAGCGAATAATCCGGATAGAAAGTATCGTACATAGTGTAACCGCCGGTTGCGCCCGTTCTTCCGTCGCCGTTGATATCGAGGTTCGTCATATCGATATCGTTTTTAAGTACGACGTATCCCTCGATAGTCTTTTTCGTATCGGTCAATTGCATCGCAAGAAGATCTTCGGGGGTTTTAACGAACAACGCGGCGATATCTGCGTTGAATTTATATCCGTATTTCCCGTTGTCTGCGGTTATAACGCCCGCAACGCCCGAACTTTTATTGCCTTTCGCACCCGTTATCAAGCCGTTTACTACTTGAAGCGGCTCGCCGTCCTGCGAGGCGGAAATAATTCCGTCGGGGAAAAGTCTGTTAAAAAGATTTTCGCCGTCGATCGTTTCTACGTAACCTTTGAGAATGGAAAATTCGGTTTTCCCTTCGTATTCCGCGTACGGCACGGTTACGGAAATTTCAAACGATTGATTGAAATCGACTCCGTCGCCGCCGGTTATTTTAAGCGAGGTTTTACCGCTTTTCAAAGCGGTTATTTTGCCGCTCGCCGCGTCGTAGTTCGCTATTTCGGAATCTTCTACGGCAATCGAAATCGTTTTTTCTTCGCCGTTTACTTTAAGCGCGGGGTTAAGAATTTTTTCGTTTTCGTAAGTTTCGCCTTCGAATTCGCCCGTGGTATACAACTCGATTTTTTCGGGAGCGACTTCGTCGTTAAAAAGCAATGAAACGTGGTCTATGACTTTAACCGTAATTTCTTTGGTCATGAACGGCGATTCGAGATTTTTCCATTCGCCCGTTACGGTTACGATCGTTTCGCCTTTTTTAAGAGGCTTAAAAACTCCGTCTTCTATTTTACCTATTTCTTCGTCGGCGACGGTATAAGTTACCTTACCGCCGTCTACGGTTTTGCCGTTGAAACGGATCTCTCCGCCTACGCCGACTTCATGCATAAGATCTACCGTAACGTTATCGTCCGCGTCCGTTTCTATCGACGGAAGGTTTCCGCCGAGCGTTACGCTCACGGCGCACGTCGCCGAAAGTTTGCCGTAAGTGGCGGTAATCGTCGCATTGCCTACGTTTTCTGCCGTTACGTTACCCCATTCGTCTACGGTTGCGACCGATTCGTCCGAACTCTTCCAACCGCATTTTACCGAGTTTTTGCCGTCGGTCGCCCTTACGGCGAGAACGTCGCCGAGAACGACTTCTACGTCGTTTTCGTAAATTATCAGATCGGAAATTTCGGGGAGATTATCTTTACCGCCGCCATCGTTTGCCTTTTTGGCGCACGAACAAACAGCCAACGCAAGGCTCGACACGAAAATCGCAAACAATATACTTAATTTTTTCATTTTCGTCGTTCCTCCTTAAAATCCGTTTATGAAACTCGTTATATGACCCGCGCCCGTTTCCTGCGTGTTGGTGATACCCGTTACTTTAGCCGCTTCCCTGAATCTGTCTTTGAGTTCTTTCGAGTAAGACTGAGTGAGATCGCCGCCGTACATCGTGAGCATCATATACGCGGGGGAAAGCCATTCGGCGTCGATATGCCCTTTATAGAGTTGATATTTCTGCGGGTCGGAGTTTTTAATCGTATCGAGAGCGGCGTAGGCCTCGTCGTAGGCGTCGAGCCACGACTTAATCGTCCTGTACGGCCACATATCGGTGTGTTCGAGATTGGTCGTCCCGCTCAACAACGTGTGTCCGTTGTACATGGTTCTTACCACTCCGGCGCGAAGTCTTACGGCTTTATAGATCTCTTTCATATTTTCTGCGGCGGGTCCGAACATCGCGTCGATATATTTATTCGTATAATAGTCCTGACTGCGAGTTCCGTCCCATTCGAGTTTGCTGTCGAGATACGCCTTTAAGTTATGCCACGCGGTGGCGGTTCCTTTCTGCGTTATCTGCGACTGGTTGTACATGAGTTTTACGTTGTTGGCCGCAAAGAAAGTGAACGCGTCCGCTCCGTAGAAGTTCTGCGTTTCTACGGGGTACATATAGTGGCTGAACTTGGTCGAATACGTCCATAGGAAAATTTCGCCCGAAAGTTTGCCCCAGTTCTTGACGTTTACTCTGCCTTCGGTATTGCTGTCTGCGTAAATCGAAGCCTGATAGTCGAACGATTCGCTCGAAGCGAGGTATACGCTGACGCCGTCCGTCAATTTCATCTCTTCAAAGGTGTCCGACGGAGCCTTTTCGGTATGCTGATAGGCGAAGAAAGTAAGCGTCGCGTTGCTTCTTTGATACTTTTCGTCGAGAGTCGGCATTGCTTCGTCGATCTTTTTGCGAAGATCGTTCATGAATATTATCGTGGAAGCCGCGTAAGTGCCGTATTTATTGTAATCGGCAACGCACGCGTCGCACGAACACGGCGGGAAGTTGTCCTGCTGCGTAAAGTTAAGTATACGGAGATCGGGGTACTGCTCGGCGTTGTACAATTTAAGCGTGGCAACCGCCTTATCGAGAGCGGCGTTAAGCATTTTTTCGTATTCTGCCGACCTTGCGCCCGTAGCCGTATCCGTTCTTCCGCCCGCGGTGTAGCAAAGTTGATTTTTCGACGCGTTATACCAGTTCGGATGCGAAGAGGCGAATTGTTCGGGCGGCAACCAGTTAAGCGAGTTATGAACGTTACGCGCTTCGCTCGTCGGATCGCCCCCTACCGAGTGTATCGGGAAAGTTATATCTCCGTAAGTTCTCGGCGTACGGAAACGGTATTTCCAGTCGCCCGTTACGAGTCCGTAATATCCGTTGGAACGGAATTCGAGATCGGGGATATCCGTTACGTCGAAGTTTTTAAGATTGAGATTTTTGACGTTTTTATCAATCTCGTAGCAATCTTTATAGTAAACGTCGAAGTTAAAGTATATTTCGAGGAAATCGTATACCGCGTACAACGCGCCGTATTCGCTTCCGCCGAAAATATAGATATTTTTTCCTTTCGTTACTATTCTCGCCCCGTCTTCGGTCAAAGCCTTTTCGTCGACGGTTATGCCCGAATTTTCGAGAAGCGTCGTTTTGCCGAGCGATATATATCCCTGCCCGTCGTCGGTATAAAGACTTTCGGAAACGGTACGGAGTTCAATGCCCGTAGCCTCTTTGAAAAATTCCGTGAGTTCGGTTCTCGCCCTGTTGAGAGCGGCTCCGCGGTTTTCGGGAAGCACTACCGTGTACGAACATTTTCCGTTCTTTACGAATGGAATATCGGTATCGGTCGCGGTAAAGTCGTGAGTTCCGTTATATACGTCCTTTACGATATATTTCGCTTCGGGGTCGTATTTGCCGCCGTCGCCTTTATCATTAGTCGAAGAGCCGCAGGCGGTAAACGAACATATTACCGCCGAAAGAATCGACGTTGCGATAATCATCGGTTTTTTATTCTTTTTCATATCCGTTACCCCTTTATTTACCGCTCGCGCGGAGTTTATATTGAGCGTAAGCGTAATTGCCCGCTTCGTCGATTACGTACACGTAAATCTCGTAATCTCCCGCTTCCGTTACGGTGAATTCGTCGAAGTTCTGATTGAGTATCACTCCGTCTGCGGTATAGAGATAGGTTACCACCGTCAATTTGTCGGTTTTGCTGTAATTATCCGCGACCGTATACGTTTTGACTTTATACTTATACCCGACTTTTATTTTCTGAACGGTGTCTTTATCCGAGCCGTCTTTGAATTTAATCGTCGGCGCGACGTCGTCGGCGATTTCTACCATATAGGGCTGACGACCCGCGTTGCCGCTCGCGTCTTTTGCGATATACCTTATAACGTATACGCCGTATTCGGAATATTCTACTTCGTAATTCTTATCCGCAGGGGCGTTATTGAGTACCGTTCCGTCTTTCGCCGTAACGTAACCGCCGCCGGGCGTTCTTATCGTAACGGTAACTTTACCTTTCGTAACGGGCGCAAGCGCGTCGCTCGCAACGGCGGCGTAAATTATATCTTTCGCGCCTATGCCCGCGCTGCCTATATCTCTTCTCGCGTAGAGAAGCGGCTCGGTGTCGTC
>USOJ01000050.1 GCA_900556195.1 uncultured Eubacteriales bacterium | reverse complement strand
GCGAAGTAGACGGCAAGATTCAACTTTACGACGGCAGAACGGGCGAACCGTTCGAACACAGAGTAACCGTCGGTTACATGTATATGATTAAGTTGCACCACCTCGTAGACGATAAGATCCACGCTCGTTCGGTAGGTCCGTACTCGGTGGTAACGCAACAACCTCTCGGCGGTAAAGCCCAATTCGGCGGACAGCGTTTCGGCGAAATGGAAGTCTGGGCGCTCGAAGCGTACGGCGCGTCGCACATTTTGCAGGAAATTCTTACGGTCAAATCCGACGACGTCGTCGGCAGGGTAAAGACCTACGAATCGATCGTAAAGGGCAACGACATTTCCGAACCGGGTATTCCGGAATCTTTCAAAGTTCTTCTCAAAGAGTTGCAATCGCTTGCTCTCGATATGAAAGTGCTTACCGAAAACCACGAAGAAATCAATCTTAAAGACCTTACCGAAGACGTCGACGACGTCAATCTCGGCGAAAGAGAGAAAGAACGTTACGACTACGTCGATCTCGATCTCGGCAAGGACGAAGAACACGAGGCGGCGGAAGAAGAGGACGACGAAAACCTTCTCTTCGACGATCTCGACACTATCGCTCCCGCGGCGGACGACGAAGATTTCAAATCGAGCGACTTGTTCGACGATTACGACGATCTCGACGATTTAGACTCGGACGACGATATTTAAGCGGAGGTAAGAAATGTTTGAACTTAACAATTTCAATTCGATACAGATAAGCGTAGCCTCGCCCGAAAAGATCAGAGAATGGTCTTACGGCGAAGTTACCCGTCCCGAAACCATTAACTACCGCACGCAAAAACCCGAAAAAGACGGTTTGTACTGCGAAAGAATTTTCGGACCTACCAAGGACTGGGAATGTCATTGCGGTAAGTATAAGAGAATCAGATATAAAGGTATAGTCTGCGAAAAGTGCGGCGTCGAAGTTACCAAAGCCAAGGTAAGAAGGGAGAGAATGGGTCATATCGAACTTGCCGCTCCCGTATCCCATATATGGTACTTCAAGGGCGTTCCTTCGCGTATCGGTCTTATGATCGATATGCCCCCCAAGCAACTCGAACAGGTTATATACTTCGCCTGCTACGTAGTACTCGATCCGGGCGTAACCGAACTCGAATATAAGCAGGTCATCAACGACAGAGAATACAGAGAAGCCGTAGAAAAATACGGCGAAAACGCCTTTAAGGTCGGCATGGGCGCGGAAGCGATCAAAGAACTTCTTATGGCTGTCGACCTCGAAAAGGAAAGCAAAGAATTAAGGACGATTATCGAAGACAATCCCGACAGTCAGAAGAGCCAGAAGGCTATCAAGAGGTTGGATATCGTCGAAGCGTTCCGCAAGAGCGGAAGCCGCCCCGAATGGATGATACTCGACGTAATTCCCGTAATTCCGCCGGATCTTCGTCCTATGATTCAACTCGACGGCGGCAGATTTGCCACGTCCGATTTGAACGACCTTTACAGAAGGGTTATCAACAGAAACAACCGTCTTAAAAAACTCATAGAGTACGGCGCGCCCGAAATCATTATAAGAAACGAAAAGAGAATGCTTCAGGACGCCGTAGACGCGCTTATCGACAACGGCCGCAGAGGCAAAGCCGTTTCCGGCGCGGGCAACAGAGATCTTAAATCTTTGTCTGCTATTCTCCGCGGTAAACAGGGTCGTTTCCGTCAGAACCTTCTCGGTAAACGAGTAGACTATTCCGGTCGTTCGGTTATCGTCGTAGGTCCCGAACTTAAACTCTATCAGTGCGGGCTTCCCAAAGAAATGGCTATCGAACTTTTCAAGCCCTACGTAATGAAGAAACTCGTAGAGCAGAATAAGTGCCATAACATAAAGAGCGCGAAGAGAACGGTCGAGAGAATGAAACCCGAAGTATGGGATATTCTCGAAGACGTAATCAAAGATTATCCCGTGCTTCTGAACCGCGCGCCGACGCTTCACAGATTGTCGATTCAGGCGTTCGAGCCCGTTCTTATCGAAGGCAGAGCGATAAAACTTCACCCGCTCGTATGCGGCGCGTTCAACGCCGACTTCGACGGCGACCAGATGGCTGTTCACGTTCCCCTTTCGATAGAAGCGCAGGCGGAAGCGAGATTTTTGATGCTCGCATCCAACAACATTCTTAAACTTTCCGACGGTAAACCCGTCATGTCGCCCTCGCAGGATATGGTACTCGGTTGCTATTACCTTACCATTACCCGCAGAGAAGAGGGCAAATATTACGACGAAAAAGATAACGAATACGTCCTTGGCGACGACGGTTGCTTCTACGACGAGAAGAACATGAAGTACCTTCCGTCCGACGAAAAAATCGAAGAAAAGGTAGTCGTTGCCGAAGCGGATAAAGACGGTCTGTACGCGAGAAACGTAAGAGTCGTCAAAAACGTAATCGTAAGTTGCGCGATAACGAAGGCGGGCGACGAACACGCCGAACGAAACGTTATCAACCGTTACGAACCCGACGTATACGCTTCCGTAGACGAAGCGTTGATGGCTTATCAGACCAAACAACTCTGGTGTCAGGACGAAATCTACGTTCGTCGTAAAGTATTCCTGCCCGATGGAACCACCCATACGGGTATCATCAAGACGACCGCAGGCAGAATCATATTCAACCAACAGATTCCGCAGGATATCGAGGGCAAAGGCTTTACGGAAAGAAAACCCGAAGACAAAGACAGTTATCTTCAGTTCGTAATCAACTTCCTCGTAGGCAAGAGCCAACTCAAAAAGATAGTAGACGCCTGCTTCAAATCGCGCGGGTCGGTATGCGCGGCGGATACGCTCGACTATATCAAATCGCTCGGCTATAAGTATTCCACGGTTGCCGCTATCACTACTTCGGTATTCGATATGCAGGTTCCCGCCGAGAAGAAAGAAATTATCGACAAGGCGAGCGAAGAAGTCATTCGTATCGAAAAGAAATATAAACGCGGTATCATGACCGACGACGAACGCTATAAAGCGACCGTCGACGTATGGACGAAAGCGACCGCGGACGTTTCCGAAGAACTCAAACTTACGCTCCGTAAGTTCAACCCCATCTGGATGATGGCAGACTCCGGCGCGCGTGGTTCTATCGACCAGATTAAACAACTTGCGGGTATGCGCGGTCTTATGACCAACCCCAACGGTAAAATCATCGAAATTCCCGTTAAGTCCTGCTTCCGTGAAGGTCTTTCGGTTCTCGAATACTTCATTTCTTCGCACGGCGGACGTAAAGGTCTTGCCGATACGGCGTTGAAGACGGCAGACTCCGGTTACCTTACCCGTAGGCTCGTAGACGTTTCGCATAACGTAATTATAAGAGACGAAGACTGCGGCGACGAAAAGGGTATGGAAATCGAAGCGATCAAGGGTCTTAAAGGCGAGATTATCGAAAGCCTCGAAGATCGTATCAACGGTCGTTTCAGCCCGAAAGATATCGTAGACCCGACTACGGGCGAAGTTATCGTTCCCGCAAACGTAATGATAACCGAAGATAAGGCTAAACAGATCTGCAAAGCCGGTATCGAAAAAGTCGTTATCAGAAGCGTATTTACCTGTAAATCGAAGTACGGCGTTTGCGCCAAGTGCTACGGTAAGAACATGAGTAACTCGCTTCCCGTTCAGGTCGGCGAAGCGGTAGGTATCATCGCTGCGCAGTCCATCGGCGAACCCGGTACGCAGTTGACGATGAGAACCTTCCACACGGGCGGTATAGCGTCTACGGGCGATATAACCCAAGGTCTTCCGCGTGTAGAAGAGTTGTTCGAAGCCAGAAAGCCGAAGGGCGAAGCGATCGTCTGCGAACACGAAGGCACGGTTACCGTCAGCGAAAAGGACGGCGTAAGACACGTTACGGTCAAGAGCGAAAAGGACGGAACTTCGAAAGACTACGTCATTCCGTTCAGCGCGGATCTCCGCGTGAAGAGCGGCGACGAAGTAGAGTCCGGCACCGTATTGACGGGCGGCTCGGTCAACCCGCAGACTATTCTTAAAACCAGGGGTTTCAAAGCCGTTCAGGACTATATTTTAAGAGAAGTTCAGTCCGTTTACCGCAGTCAGGGCGTTGACATTAACGATAAACACGTCGAAATCATCGTCAATCAGATGCTTCGTAAGGTCAAAGTTCTTGCGGGCGGCGACACGGATTTCCTTCCGGGCGAGTGCGTAGATATGCTTACGCTCGACGAAGAGAACGCAAGAGTACTCGAAAACGGCGGCAGACCCGCAATGTCGAAGAGAATTTTGCTCGGTATTACCAAAGCGGCTCTCGCGACCGAATCGTTCCTGTCGGCGGCTTCCTTCCAGGAAACTTCCAAAGTCCTTACCGACGCGGCTATTCACAACAAGATCGACCCGCTTTTGGGTCTTAAAGAAAACGTCATTATCGGTAAACTTATTCCTGCCGGTACGGGCGTTAAGGCGTATAAAGAACTTGCGCCGCAGTTCAACTCGGCGACGTCTGTACCCGACGATACGGACGACGAGCAAGTCGGCTGAAAATAAGAACAAACTATGCCTTACGGGCGAAAACTTCGGTTTTCGCCCGTATTTTTGTAAAACGATTGACAACCGACCGACCGACAATATATAATATACGTATAACGACGTATGCCGACGTATTATTCTTGTCCGGCATCGGTCGATTAAAGGAGGAAACGTATGTTTTGTAAAGAATGCGGGTGTAAACTCGATGACGGTTCGGATTTCTGCCCGAACTGCGGCAAAAAAATAGAACGCTCCGCCGAACGAGCGCAGGCGGAAGATATTTCTATTATGAAAACCGCCGACGAAAAATCGGTTGCGATAACCGCGAACGACGAAAATCGCGCTCAACCCGCCGACGCTCGGAAAATCGAGCCGAAAGGCGTAAACGGGTTAGCCATAGCGGGCTTCGTAGTTTCGTTGTTGTCGCTCGGTTTAGGATATTTTTACGCGATAGCCTCCGTTATCGGGCTTATTTTAAGCGCGGTCTCCATGGGGATGCGTAAAAAATACGCTTCCTGTAACGGGTTAGGCATTGCGGGGCTGGTAATAGGTATTATCAGTACGGTAATATGGGTTATCGTCTGGTTGTACGCGATTATACTTATTCTTGCGTTTACGTCTATCGGCAGAGCGGCGTAACGGTTTATAGTAATAATTTTCGGGAGTTAAAAATGAATAACGACAAACATAACAAAGTAAAAACCAGGCTTAAAATTATCGGCTTTATCGTACTTGCGATAGGTCTTGCGTGTACCGTTACGGGTATGGTGGATTTTTTCACTACCGCAATGAATATGAAGGGCATGCCCAAACTTTTCTGGCTGTTGTTTATAGGCGTGCCTATGCTCGGAATAGGCGGGACGTTGCTCGGTTTTGCGTTCCAACGCGAAATAATGAGATATACCAAAAACGAAGCCGTTCCCGTGATAAACGAAGCGAGCGAAGAACTTAAACCCGCCGTGAAATCCGTTGCGGAAGCGGTTAAAGAAACCGATAAAACCGAAGAAAAGAAATAAGAAACGTAAAGGGGAAAACGAGAGTGGAAGAAATAATCAAAACCGTGGGTTTAACCAAGCGTTACGGCAAAAAAACCGTCGTGAATGACGTTAATATGACCGTTTATCGCGGTGATATTTACGGCTTTATCGGTAAAAACGGCGCGGGCAAAACTACGGCGATGAAACTGATTTTGGGGCTTGCCGTTCCCAGCGGCGGCGAAATCACTCTTTTCGGCGATAACGATCTGAATAAAGGTCGCAGAAAGATAGGCTCGCTTATAGAGTCTCCCGGACTGTTCAGAACCTGCACCGCTTACGAAAATATGAAGAGATTCGCTCTTCTTTCGGGCGGCGACGACGAAAAAATAAAAGAACTTCTCGAACTCGTCGGACTTGCCGACACGGGTAAAAAACGCGCGGGCAAATTCTCGCTCGGTATGAAGCAAAGGCTCGGTATAGCAATCGCTCTGTTGGGCGACCCCGAAGCGCTTATTTTAGACGAGCCGATAAACGGGCTCGACCCCGAGGGGATAAAGGAAGTACGTGATTGCGTGCTTAAACTCAACCGCGAAAAGGGCGTTACCTTTTTGATTTCAAGTCATTTACTTGACGAACTTTCAAAAATCGTTACCCGTTACGGAATAATAAACGACGGCGTTTTAATCGAAGAAATTACTGCCGACGAATTGCTTAAACGCGTCGAAAGCGGACTTAAAGTAGTCGTAGACGACGGAGAAAAAGCCGAAAAGATTTTACTCGAAAACGGCTTTGCCGCCGAGCAAATCAAACGCGACGGGAACGTTATTCTGTTGCCCGTCGAAACGAAGCCTTCTTCGGTCAACTCCTTGCTGGCGGCGGGCGGCGTAAGCGTAGAAGAACTTACCACGCTTCACGGCGACGTCGAACAATACTTTATCGACAGAACGGGGGCGTGATATGTTGAATTTACTTAAATATCAATTCCGTAAATTGTTCCGCAACGTCGTTTTCTATATTATTATCGGGCTTGTTTTAATACAGAACGTCATATCGATTTTCGATTTTACGGGTAAAGACGCTTATTTCGTAGATTACATATTGCGTTTTGACCCGTACGGTTTAATTATGTTCGGGGCGGCAGTGTTCGTACCTTTGTTTGCGTGCGGAGATTACGCGAACGGAGCGGTTAAAACCGTATTCGGCAAAGGTTACACTCGTACGCAAAACTTTATGTCAAAGTTAATCGCTTGTATGGCGGCAAACTTAATGATTTGCGGGCTTCAAATCGGGTTAATGTTAATTTTAGGCTCGTCCGTTATACCGAATAGCGGGTTTACTCCCAAATTAGCCGGAGAAGCGGCGTATATGCTCTTTTTATCCGCTTTTTGCGAGTGCGGCTTTACCTGCGTATTTTTCGGCGTTTCGGAAGTCGTGGGAAATCCGATAATCGCGGTAGTCGTAAACTTTTTCGGAAT
>USOJ01000049.1 GCA_900556195.1 uncultured Eubacteriales bacterium | reverse complement strand
AAGAAGTGATTGATACTTTGGTAGATACCGTTCAGGAAAAGCAGGAAAACGACGTTATAATGCGAGCCGAAGACTTCCCGATTCCGTCCGAAAATCCGTACGAAACTTCTGTAAATTCCGTCGAGAACGCTCAAATTGACGAAAAACCGATTGAAAATCTGCCCGAGGATGCATACGAAACTCACGTTACGGTTCATAGCGAACCCGAAACGCAATCGGAAGACGATTTATTGCAGGATATCAACGCGAAATTGTCCGATATTCTCGGCGAATTAGGCTTCGAAAACGATAAATCGAGCAGCGAAAAGCCTGATAACGAAAACTCAAACGAACAAAACACTCCCGAAACTGAAAATATTTCGCAAGAAAATAAAGCGATTCCGAACGCGAAAATCAACGAAAGACGTAGTTATCCGTTCGAAATTACCGATAGTTCGCTTTACGTTGAAGACGAAACGGACTTTAATCCGACGGTCGAAATAACCGTCAATCACGACGATACCGTTCCCGAAGTCGAACCTGAAAAAAACGTCGTCGACGAGGTTGAAATCGTCGATTCGAACGACGAAAAACCTTTCATTTTTGACGATAATATCGAAGAAAATGAATCAATTGAAAATCTTGAACAAACTGAAAACGTTACTTGTGAAGCGGTAGAAGAAACGAACGTTCCGATAAGCGAAAACTCAACCGAAACACAAACTGCGAACGTTGAGTATACCGCGCAAGAAAAAAACGCGACAAACGAAGAATATTCGGATGAAGAAGACGATTTACTTGCGGTGGAAGACGGCACGACGTCAAACCGCAGAGAATACAAATCGATACTTTCTTCGCTTTTCCCCAAAAAAGAAGAAAAACAGGACGATACGACAGAGGTTGATCGGGTCGATGAACGACAAAACGAGCAAAGCGAACGCTCCTATTATGACGAAAATTACTCGCCTGCCCGTTCGGAAATCGACGAATATTACGAAAAAACCGTTTCCGTCAAAGACAGATATGCCTCCGACAACGAATTCACCGAAATAGCGAACAAAGAAAACGATAGAAGACGACCGACTTATTACGAAAGCGAAGGATCTACCGATTTTTCCGATTTATACAATATGGCGAAACGCGAAGGTTTCAAGATTAAGGCTTCGTATAACACCAACAAATATAACGGCGACAAAGTTTTGGTCAACAAACTTAATTTTCATTCTTCCTTAATATGGTATCTGGTTTTATTCGTAGAAATGCTGATTATGAATTTAACCTTATCAAGAATAGTAAATTGGTCATCTACCGCAAAACTTATTCTGGTCTTTGCGACTGCCGTCTTCCCCGTCGTTTGTTTCGTAATATATAATATAAACAAGACGAAAACGGCAAAAGAACTCGCCTCGTTTAAGGACGTAATCGAAATCGCTTTGATAATAACCTTCCAACTTACGATTATTATTCTTTGCGTAGCGTTGTTTGCGTCGGTTGATTTCGGCGATATAAAAGAAGTAACCTCATTCGTTTTGATACCGTTTATATTCGCGCTTAACGTGCCTATATACTTCATGATTAAATACGCTTTATACGGAACGGGAAAGTATTATATCGGCGATAAAACGACTAAAAAATAAACGTAAAAGTTTCAAAAAACCTCGGCAAAAGCCGAGGTTTTTATTTGTGATACAAACGCTTACATATTGATTTGTTCGACGTTTTCACCCTTCAAAAAATCGGGAACGTCTTCTTCCGTCTTATCCTCATTCTCGGACTCGGGAACGTAATCGGGGTCTGCGGTTTCGTCGTAAACGTCTTTTCTGAACAAGTAGTTATCGTCGCTGTCGCCGCCGTTCATAAGCCTTATTTTCTTCATAAGTTCGTTTACGTCGGGCAACTCGTCGAGCGACGAAATCTGAAATCTCTTCAAAAATTTATCGGTCGTACCATACAAAAGCGGCTTGCCGATTGCGTCTTTTCTGCCTACGACTTCGACTACTTCGAGTTTCATAAGGCTTTGGAGAGCGTAATCGCTGTTTACTCCCCTTATCTGATCGAGTTCGGCTCTCGTTACGGGCTGTTTATACGCAATTATAGCCGCGGTTTCGAGCATGCTCTTCGATAACTCTCTTTCTTTAATCGGGTTAAGAACGGTTTCAACGCTCACTCCGTTCGCGGGATTGGAACAAAATTGCAATTTATTGTTGAATATAAGAAGATTTATTCCGCTCGTTTCGAGATCGTATTTGTTTTGCAGTTCTCTTGCCGTAAGCAAAACTTCTTCGTCGGATACTCCGAGTTTATCGGAAATATCGTTGATTGCAACTTCATTGCCTGATACAAATAATATAGACTCAATTATACTCGCTAAGGTCTCCAACTTCTTCACTCCTGTCTTCTCTTAATGTAATGGTTATGTCGTCAAACGTTGCGTTTTGTTCAACCGTTAAATACTGTAATTTTAACAATTCGAGCAACGCCTGAAATGTCGTTATGATTTCGGGTTTGCTCGCATGCTTGTTGAACAGTTCGAAAAAACTGCAACTTTCGCGTTCGAGCATTATCGTTTTTATGTAAGTAATCTGATTTGCAACCGTAAACGTGTCCTTCGGAATTTCTTTCTGATCGTTTTTAAGTCGCGTTTCCAAGTCGCTTTTCGCCAAAAGTTCGGTAAAAGCCTTTACAAGTCCGTCAAGATTGAAATCGGTATAAACTATACGTACTTCACTCGCCGATTCGTCCGGAGCCTTATAGAACCTTTCGATGGTTTCCTGTTCTTTAAGGTGTTGGCTCGCTTCTTTGTAAATCTTATACTCTTCGAGTTGTTGAATAAGCGTTTTTCTCGGATCTTCGTCGTATTCGTCGCCGAAACCTTCTTCAAACTCGATTTGCGGTAACAACGCTTTGGACTTTATCTCTAATAAAGTCGCAGCCATCGCAAGATATTCGCTCTCTTTTTCGATATCCATGTCTTCCGCGTTATTTACGTATTCGAGGAATTGTTCTGTTACTTCCGAAACGAAAATGTCTTTTATTTCGATTTCGGCGCGATTGACGAGAAAGAGCAACAAATCGAGCGGACCTTCGAAATTCGAGAGTTTAGTCGTATAATCTACTACGGTTTCGAAATTTTTCGCTTTTTCGGAATATTGATTATCGAGTTCCGCCGATCCTTCAACGTTTTCCGTTAATTCTTCATTCAAATTTTCAGTATCGATTGCCATAATAAAATAATTCCATTGCCTAATTTTTGGGATAAATAACCTATCACGTCGAGATACGGTATATTTGCCCAATCCGCGATATACCCCAGAACGAATATACCGAGCAAAATGTAAAAGCCGTATCGTCTTACGAAATTAAAGAATTTCCCTCGACCGCCGGTGAGCGATTCAAGTAGCCGAAATCCGTCCAACGGATATATCGGCAACATATTGAACACGAACAAACTTACGTTTATCCAGAACAGCGACGCGATAAAATATTGAATCAACAAATTCAGATATCTTGCCCAATCCGACTGTATATAAAATAACTTATAAGAATATATACACAGCGGACAAATGACGATAGCAAACGTTAAATTGACCAACACTCCCGCAATCGACACCCAAATACACCCGCTTTTTCTGTTTCTGAAATTGTCAGGGTTTACGGGAACGGGCTTAGCCCAACCGAACCTGATCAAAATCATCATAACCAGACCTATCGGGTCGAAATGCGCGAAAGGATTAAGCGTATATCTCCCCGCAAGTTTCGGCGTATCGTCGCCGCACTTAACCGCTGCAAATGCGTGAGCAAATTCGTGCAATGGCAAAATAATCAATATCGCCAAAAAGTTAGCAAGATACAGTACGCATCTCTCTATAAATATTTCCATTACGCATATTATACTTGAATTTTCGATAAAACGCAAGTATTATTCGCGGTCAATCTTCCGTATTTTTTATCCCGTCGATTTTTATCGTCGCTACGTCCTGCATATTGATACATTTTCCGCAGTTATCGCAAACTTTCAACGGATTAAGGTCGCACATCTCGCATTCTCCGCAATCTATACAATCGCGGTCGTATAAAACGCATTTTTTAGTTTTCTCTTCTTCTGTTTTCATACCGCCTATATTATATCACTTATATTTGAAAATTTCAACAAAAAATAATATGAACAAACGTTTGCTTTTATCTTTCCGATGTGTTATTATAAACGTAAATTCACAAAGGTAAAAAGAAATGTCGGAAGTCAGTTCAAAATTAAACGACGTACTCGAATACGTAAGACAGTATAACGAAAACTACGGTTATTCACCCTCGATACGAGAAATATGTTCGGCTCTCGGTATAAAATCTACCGCTACGTGTCATTACTATCTCAAAAAATTAGAAAAAAACGGCGAAATCATTAAAGCAAGTTCGAAAAAACGCGCGATAAGCGTTAAAAAAGACGAAAAATCCATAGATTTCGTGTCTGTTCCCGTAATTGGCACGGTTACGGCAGGTACGCCTATATTTGCTTATGAAAATATGGAAGGTTACTGCCCGCTTCCCGACGAATTCGGCGACGAGAAAGAACTGTTTATGCTTAAAGTAAAAGGCACGAGCATGATTAACGCCGGTATATTAGACCGCGACAAAGTAATCGTAAAAAAGCAAAACTATGCCGAAAACGGCGAAATCGTAGTCGCGTTGATCGAAGACGAAGCAACCGTAAAACGCTTTTATAAAAAAGAAAATAAAATAATACTCCACCCCGAAAACGATGCTTTATCGGATATAATTTTAGACGACGTAACGATACTCGGCGTGGTTGAAGGACTGTTAAGAAAATACTGAAATGCAATACTTAATAATAGATACGGAAAGTTGTACCGGTAAGAGCGACGACGGAAGCCTTTGCAGTTTCGGCTACGCAATTGCCGACGAGAACTTTAATATAATAGAACGAAACGATTTGTTGATAAATCCCCTGCCCAAACGTTTCGCGGTTGGCGATAAGAAAAACCTTAAAAGAACGGGCGTAATGTTTGCCTACGGCATAGACGAGTTTCGCCGCGCTCCGACATTTAAGGACAGATACGCCGATATCAAACGATTATTCGAAGGGCGGCTCGTACTCGGATTTGCCATGGCGAACGACGTAAAATATCTGAACGACGCGTGCGATAAATATTCGCTGCCACGTATCGAATACGAATACATGGACGTACAATTCGTCTATAAATTACTTAATCCCGATGCAAATTCGATCGGGTTAAAGACCCTGGCTGAAAAATACGGAATAAAATATCTCGAACATCGCTCGGACGAAGACGCCGTAGTTTCCCTTAGCGTTCTTATCGGGGTTTTAGAAGAAAATAAAGTAAATTACTGTGATTTTATAAAGAATTACGAAGTTGTATACGGCGTAAATACTTCAAAAGGTCATCATCAGCCCTACTCCGTTTCTGAGTTTAAGGGCGAAAAAGGCTTGTCAATAAGTCATCGACTTAAAAACCTCGTCTACTCCGATTATTTAAGTAAATTACCTAAAAGAAGAAAAGGCGAAGTATACTGCTTTGCCTATTCCGTCGAAAGAAACGACGTTGACATGCTTCGTACACTTATAAACGCCGTTTATCGTAGCGGCAACTCCTATAATCGCGACGGCGACGTATGCACTGTTTACGTAACGAAAACTTCGAACGACGAAGACGAACGTCTTTCGGCGATTAAACAGACGAGTAAACGATTAAAAAGAGTTATATCGTTTGAAGAATTAAAAAAAGAACTTAACGTAGAGAAAGCCGAAACTTTCGACGATACTAAGTTCTTAATTGATTTTCACGAGAAACTTATATGTTAAAATGAAAGCGGAGATTTACTTTTACGTAACTCCGCTTTTCCGATCCGTCAATCAAATTGTCCAACTACGAGCAACATCCCGTACATAGTCGAAATAAGTCTTTTTGTTTACCGTTTCGGCAGCCAAAGCGTTCGTTCTGCCCGTTTCTACGCCGTTTTTATACACGATTAAACAACCTACTTTGTCGCCTTTTTTTATAGGCGCTTTAATTTTATTATACGGCTCGAAATCGATGACAATATCTTGCTTTTCGTTCTTTTTCGAAAATACGTAAACGTCGTTTTCGGGGATGATTTTTACGTCTTTTTTGATGCCTTTTTCTACTTTTGCCGTAACGCTTAATTCTTTTTCGTCGTCCAACGCCGCTTTGCTCGAATAATTGTTAAAGCCGTAGTTAAACGCCGAAGAAACGTCGGCAAAACGAGATTTACTGCTTTCACCTTTGATCACTACCGCAATAAGTCGCATATTTCCGCGTTTTGCCGTGCCTGCAAGGCAGAAACCCGATTCTGCGGTGTAACCCGTCTTACCGCCGTCGCAACCTTCGTAAAACCTTACTAATTTATTCGTGTTAGTTATTTCGGTTTTTCTGCCGCCGTGATCTATTTCGTCCGTCCAGATTTTCGAATATTCGAAATATTCGTCGTGTTTTACCACTTCCGAAAGCATTTTCGCAACGTCCTTCGCGCAGGAATATTGAGTCGGTTTCGGCAATCCCGTACAGTTTGAAAACAACGTGTCGTCAAGCCCCCATTCTTTCGCTCTTGCGTTCATTTCGTCTACACAAGCACTTTCGGAGCCGTAAAGCCTTTCCGCCATGGCAACGGAGGCGTCGTTAGCCGATGCGACTATTATACTTTTAATCAATTCGCTTGCTTTATAAGGCTTATTTGCGTCGAGAAAGACTTGCGACCCGCCCATTCCGCTCGCTTTCGCGCTGACTGTTACGTCATCCGTCATAGCAAATTCCCCTTCGTCTAACTTATCGAAACACAAGTTAAGAAGCATCAATTTAGTCATACTCGCTATAGGAAGTCGTTCGGTTTCGTTTTTCGCGTATATCACCTCACCGCTTCCGTAATCGACAAGATACGCCGCTTTCGCTTTTACGCTAAAATCGTCGTTTGCGGCGTATACAACCGCGCCCGAATAAGGTAACACACAAAAAATTGCAGAAAAAATCGTCAATAATAAAACAAATAATTTTTTCATAATGTACTCCTGACTATATATTCTG
>USOJ01000048.1 GCA_900556195.1 uncultured Eubacteriales bacterium | reverse complement strand
TACTTTCGACGGCTGGTATAACGGCGAAACGAAGTGGAACTTCGAAACCGATACGGTAACGAGCAACGTAACGCTCGTTGCGAAGTTCAACGAAACCGCGAGAAAGTATACCGTTACGATAACTTTCGTCGGACTTGAAAAAGACGAAGTTACCTTGCAGGTAGAATATAACGGAAGGGTAGATTTCTCCGCTTACGCCGAAGACGGATATAATATGACTATCAAAAACGGCGAAACCGAAATTAACGGACTTACCGTAACGGGCGACGCAAATATTACCGTTACTTACGCTAAAAAACCTGCGGCTGCTAAAAAAGGTTGCGGCGGCTCTGTCGGCGGTATCGGCGTGATGCTTACCGCGCTCGGCTTCGCTGCCGTCGTATTCAAAAAGAAACGCGGCTGAAAAGCGATAAATTAAAACGAATAACGGCGTTATGCCCTCGGCGTAAGTCGGGGGTATGGCGCTCTGATAAGGACGGTAAAAATGCCGACATCAATCAACCTGAAAATCATAGAAAAGATAATTTTCGCTTTGCTGTTCTCGGCGGTCGCGATATTCGCGTGTCTGTCGGATACGAAAGTAAACGCAAAAGCCGCCGATACGGTAACGTTGCGCAATAATTACGCGCTCGATATGACCGCTTGCGGCGACACGGAAAAAGACGGCGTTTCGGTTATATTCGCCGAGGGCAAAACCCTTACTTTCGATATGCTTAAAACTATCGATAACGGCTCTATAGGCGTATTTACTTCTCAAACGCAACCGACTTCCAATCTTACGGATACCGATATGAAAGAATACGCTTTCGAAAGCGGGTTTAATTATAAACTCGCCTACGCGGGCGGTAAAGTTACCGTTTCAAAACGCGGTTTTTACGAAGAAAAATACGCAAAGGTTTCCGAAGTTACGAATTGCCTCGGCGGATATCTCGGTATTTACCTTAAATCCGAAAAACAGGTTTCGGCTTCCTGCATAATCGATAATTTCGAAATGACGGGCGGAAAGAAAACCGTTACTTCTACCTTTGACAACAATAAAGATCAGACCGAAAAGATAATAACGGGCAACGGCTTTATCGAAAAATCGGATAAACTCATTTATACCGTTTCGTTTATGACCGAAGAGGGCGAACTTATCGCCAAACAAAAAGTGAGCATATATAACTACGCTGCCTTGCCCGACGCTCCCGAAAAGGAAGGTTATTACCTTAAAGGGTATACTTCGGGTTACGAAAACGTAACCGATAACGTCATTTGTTACGCCGTATACGGAAAAGGCAAAGCCCCAACGCCAACGCCTGAGCCTGCTAAAAAGAGCGGTTGCGGCGCGACGGCAGGCGCGGGCGTTTCGCTGTTCGCAATCGGTTTTGCGGTCTTGCTTGCAAAGAGAGGTAAAAGGCAATGAGAAATAAAATCTTAAAAACGGCGGCAATGGCGCTGTGCGCGTTGTTCGTCGTCGGAGGAGCGAACCTTAAAGTGAAAGCCGAAGATAATATCTCCGTGGGAGAAGAAAACGTTCAATCGACCGTGAATACGGGATGCGTAGTCGATACGCTCGGTACGGGCGGCGGCAACAGCCTTAAAATCACTCCTGCCGATAACGGCTTGTCGGGGATATGGTACACCGCGCCCGAACTCGATAAATATTCTTTCGGAGATAAAGTGCATTTTGAAACTACCGTAAGGCTCGACCAGAGCGGCGTAAAATACGCTTCCGCCGATTTCGTAAACGAAGCGGGCGAGTATATAGACGGCGGTTTCAGAATAAGAAAATGGCAAAATTTATTGTTCGACGCTACCGTTTACGTCAGGGACGGCAAAAAATGTGTGTTCGTAGGCGTTAAAAACGGCGAAGGCGTAACCGTCAATCTGTCGAAAGTCGCTTTTTCGGACGACGTTTACGACAAGTCGGATATGTTCGGGGGCGTAACGCTTTACCAGATAGAACCGCAGGTAAATCAGACCGAGGGGTTTATGCTCGTTACCGAAAACGGGAAAATCGTAATGATGGACGGCGGCGATTACAGCGATAAAGACACCGTTCTTAACCTTATACGGTCGTATAAAAACGAAGTCGATTATTGGTTCGTTTCGCATTACCATTGCGACCACGTATATTCCGTTTTGCGTATTCTGAACGAAGAAGATATTTATATCCGCAATCTGTATTTCGATTTCGACGTTTCGGACGAAGTGTTGAACGCCTACGGCGACGAAGACAATCATCTCGTCGCGGAATTCAAAGAAGCGGTCGCGAATAACCGTTCCAAAATCGGCAACGTTATAACCCCCGCGAAACGGGACGAATACGTTATAGACGAAGACCTTAAAGTCAAAGTTCTGAATAAGGCTTACTTCAGAGAGCAGTCGAATATGCCCAACGATTCGTCTGTAGTTTACAAATTCGAGACGCCGAAAAAGAGTATTTTGTTTCTCGGCGATATGGGTACTTACGGCGACGACCTTATAAAGGACGAATATTTCAAATCGGAAGCGGAAACCTGCGAAGTCGTTCAGATGGGGCATCACGGGCAAAACGGCGTTAGCAATAACTTTTATAAATCGCTTAAAGCGATGAAAGTATGTCTGTATTGCGCGCCGACGTACGTTTTCGATTGCGACGACGGTAACGGTTACGGCACCGTAAGCCGCCTGAAAACGCTTGAAACGAGAGAACTCATGCGTACGCTTAAAGTTCGCCTTACTATATCGTGCAAAAACGGCAGAACGGTTTTAAGATAATAAACCGACGAAAACGATGAAGACGCTACATTTAATCTGCAACGCGCACGTCGATCCCGTGTGGATGTGAGATTGGGACGAAGGGGCGGCTACCGCTATCGCGACTTTCCGTCAGGCGGCGATTTTAGCCGACGAGTACGATTATATATTTTGCCATAACGAAGCGCTTTTGTACGCTTGCATATGCAGCCGAAAAAAATTATGTTGTAAGCGTTGTCGTTAATGCAGTCGATGGTGAATGTGCGGCATCCGAGGCTGTTACGGCTGAATATAAATCGGGTTCTGTATGGACTTTTGCGGATGCCGAGGATAAAGATATATTCAAAGCCGACAATTGCGATGCTTCTATCGAAAACGGCAAACTGAAATTCGTTAAGCAGACCGGTAACGTTGTAAGAGTAAGCAGAGCGTTCAAAGCGGGTGACCTTATCGAAATAACTCTTCAGGCTACCGAAGGCGACGGATATTTCTATATTTACGGAAACACTGCGACTAACGGCGCGGCAATCAACGCTTTTGCAAAAATCGAAAACGGCAGGGCGAAGGTCGAGGAGGCAATGCCTATAGGCGCTATGGATTTGCATACCGTAACGCTTGTTGTTCAGAACGATTTACCTAACGGTCTTTATATGGACTTCCACGGAACGCACGTTATCGAAAAGATGCAAGTTTATTCTGCTCGTAACGAGTATAATTTTGCTACCGAAGACGATTTGAAATGGTTCATTTCAAGCGGCGCGGCGTTGAAAATCGAAAATGGTAAACTTGTTATTCCGACCGGTGAAACGCAAGGCGTAAACTTTGTAAGGAACCTGTTACCCGGTACCGCAATTACCATAACGCTCGGCAACATTGCCGAAGATTCGTTTGCTTACGGCGTTAACAATAATATGGATTTAGACGCATTCTATTTCCTTAAGGACGGCGTAAACGTCGGCGATGCGGATATTAAAGGAAACGGAACTCATACCATTACGCTTATCGTTAAAAAGCAAACTCGCGGTATAAGATTCCATTTGAAAAACGCAGCCGAAGTAGTGATTGAAAATATCAAAATCGATGAATTCGGCGGTTCGCTTGAGTTTAACTCCACGATTGACTTAAAATGGTTTACGACATTCGGCGGAGAATTAACCATATCCGACGGTAATCTTGTGGTTCCCGTGCAGGAAGCCGGCTCACAGCAAATTCGTTTGAATATGTTTATAATGAAAGGTCAGACCATTACGATTACGCTCGGTAATACCGATGGAGACGCTTGGGTTTACGGCACGAACGCCAACGGAGAGACAATTGCAAGCCTTCTTGAAAAAGACGGTAACGTCGTAGGCGATACAGACATTAAAGGCGATGGGACTCATACCATAACGATTAAAGCTGTTCAGGATATTTACGGTCTTCGTATGAACTTCAAAAATGCTTCCGCAATTACTATCGAAAGTATAACCGTTAAATAAAAAGACTTACAGGGGCGGGGCTGTTTTCGCCTCCGCCCAAATTTTTAACTATGAAACAACTTAAAGAATTACATTTGATTTGTAACGCGCATATCGATCCTGTCTGGCAATGGGATTGGGAAGAAGGTCTAGGCGTAACCGTTTCCACATTCAAACAAGCCGCCGATTTTTGCGACGAATATGATTACGTTTTCTGCCACAACGAAAGCATTTTGTATGAGTATATCGAAAAGGTCGATCCCGAATTGTTCGCCCGTATCCAAAAACTCGTAAAACAAGGCAAGTGGGTTATTGCGGGCGGTTGGTATTTGCAAGCCGACATAAATATGCCTTGCGGAGAAGCAATGGTTCGGCAGATTGAACTCGGTAGGAAATATTTTGTCGAAAAGTTCGGTGCAAGGCCTACCACTGCGTATAATTTCGATGGGTTCGGACATAGCGTGGGACTTGTTCAGATTCTTAAAAAATGCGGGTTTAACGGATATATTATCTGTCGTCCGATGGAAGAATATTATCATTTGCCCGAAAACGAATTTATATGGAAAGGTGTGGACGGGAGCGAAGTAAAAGTCGCCAGAGCAACCGACGAGAATATTTACACAAGCGGTTTCGGCACTGCGCTTGAAGAAATAAAGCGAAAAATGAACCATTACGCAGGGCGGGAATACGCTTTGGCGTTGTGGGGTGTAGGCAATCACGGCGGCGTAAATTCGAGAAAAGATTTAGAAGATATAAAAAAATTCCGCGAAGAAACTACCGATTTCAAGGTGATCCATTCCACGCCCGAAAAGTATATCGCGGCGGTTAGTCCAACGCTTACAATAGATAAGTCGTTGCCGTTTTTCCGCGGCGCATATTCTTCGATGAGCAGCGTAAAGCAAATGAATTCTTTGCTCGAAAGCAAGATGTTTACAGCCGAAAAACTTTGCGCGTTCGCCGAAGAAAAAGGCTTATATAAAAAGAACGAGCAAGCGTTTACGGAAGCGATAAAAGCCCTTTCTTGCCTTGAATTTCACGATTGTCTGGCGGGAACTATCGTTAGAAGCGCGGAGATAAGTTCGCTTCGCAAATGCGAATACGCGCTCGAACTTTTGCAACGCGAATTCGACTCGGCGTTTATGGCGATTATTACCAAATATAAAAAAGCCGAACTCGAAACGTTCCCGATATTCGTGTGGAACGGTCAACCCTATGCAAGGGAAATGATCGCCGAAACCGAGATATTATTACCCAAACCGTTGACGTCGGACTCCGAAGAATACGTTGCTACGGCATATCTCGGCGACAAGCAAATACCGTCGCAAACGGTTGCCGAAGAAAGCAGTATTAACTTTGACCGAAGAAAGAGAATAGCGTATAAATTTACGGCTCGTCCGTTCTCGGTCGAACGTATCGACGTGAAATTTGATATAAAACCGAAACGCGTATTAAGAGCCGAAAACGGCGACTTTGTTTACGAAGATAAATATAAAAGTCTGCGTATAAGTCGATTAACTGGGCTTTTAGAGAGTTATCGCGTTGACGGAAAAGAATTGATTTCGGGCGGAGCGTTTGTTCCCGTTATGTTTGACGATAACGCCGATCCTTGGGGTTGGGATATGGTCGGAATAGGAACGAACCCGAAAGAGTTCAGATTATCCGACTGTAAAAACGGCGTTTTTGCAGGAAGAAAAAACGTTAATATAGTTGAAGACGGCGACGTTCTCACCGAAATAGAAAGTTTCTTCGAACTCGGCTCGTCGTTCGTTAAGGTATCTTATAGAATTTATAAAGATACGCCGTATATAGACGTAAATTATTACGTTTTGTGGAACGAACAGGAAAGAGCGTTGAAAATCCAAATTCCGACTACGCTTGACGGCGATTTTTTCGGGCAGATTATGTTCGGAGAAGAAACGTTTACGAAAGGCGGCGAAGAATACGTCGCGCAAAGATTTACGGGCATAAAAGACGGGGAGAACGCGCTTACGCTTTATAACAAAGGAGTGTATTCATTTGCGTGCGAGCAAAACACAATGCAAGCAACTCTTCTTCGCGGAGTTGCCTATTGCGCTCATCCGATAGACAAGCGCCCGATTTTGTTCCGCGATAGGTTTACGCCTTATATCGAGCAGGGCAGACACGAGTTTTCTTTTCGTTTCGGATATAACGAACTTAGCGAACTCGAAAACAACGCGCAGGAGTTTTTAAACGGCGATTATTCGCTTAATTTCTTCCCGCACGGCGACGGATACGATTTTTCGGGCGGCGTGGAAATAAGCACCAAAGCGGTTTCGCTCGTATCGCTTTATCGCGACGGCGACGGTTATACGTTAAGGCTTATAAATAACAACGGTCAAGAAGAATGTGCGGAGTTTACCGTTTTCGGCGTAAAAACGAAATCGAAATTCGGCAAGTTCGAAGTGAAAACTTTTGAACTTAAAAACGGCAAAATAAAAGAAAAAGAACTTTGGGTTTAATATAGTTATGGATAAAATTTCATTGTATATAAAAGGAAATTGGATAAAAACTTTTCACCCCGCAAGCGAACTTGCGGGCGACGTAAAAATCAAACTGTCCGACGTATACGGCGACGAAAAACTCGTTTATCTGATAAATAGTGTCAAAAAGACAGATAATTTGACATACATACCTCTTGCCGAAATCGACCACGGCAAGAATTTTTCGTATATCACGACTTTGGTGATCCCGCCCGATGATTTGTTGTCGGCAAAACGACACGATTCCCACGACCTTATCGAAATTATGACAACGCTGTTGTCCGAAAACGGCTGTCCGTGGGACAGGGCGCAAACGCATGAAAGCATAAGGATAAATCTCATCGAGGAAGCGTACGAGCTTATCGACGCAATCGACAGAAACGACC
>USOJ01000047.1 GCA_900556195.1 uncultured Eubacteriales bacterium | reverse complement strand
TTTATATCGTTTTATTGTTTTCTGGTTTTAGCCCATTCTTTCATACGAAGGTCTTTCGAAAGTATCTTTTTGCGAAGCCTTATGCTGACGGGCGTAACTTCCACGAGTTCGTCGTCCGCGATAAATTCAAGGCATTGTTCGAGCGAAAGTACGGTCGGGGGGATAAGTTTCAACGCTTCGTCGCTGCCCGAGGCTCTGCTGTTGGTAAGGTGTTTGAGTTTGCACACGTTTACGACCAGATCGTCTTCGCGGGAGTTTTCGCCGACTACTTCGCCTTCGTAAACCTTTTCGCCCGCGCCGATAAACAACGTAGAACGTTCCTGCGCGTTATATAAGCCGTATTGAGTGGTAACGCCCGTTTCGAATACCACGAGCGACCCTCTCGTTCTGCCGGGTATGTCGCCTTTGTATTCTTCGTACCCCGCGAAAACGTGACTCATTATGCCGAAACCTTTCGTGTCGGTGAGCATTTCGCTTCTGTAGCCGAAAAGGCATCTTGCGGGAATTTTGAATTGAAGTTTCGTTCCGCCTCTGTCGTCGGCGGTCATATCCACGAGTTCGCCCTTTCTCGCGCCGAGTTTGTTCATAATCGCCCCTACGTAGTCGTTGGGTACTTCCACTACGAGGTCTTCCATAGGTTCGTGGCACTTGCCGTTTATTTCCTTGAAGATTACCTTCGGGCGGGAAACCTGAAATTCGTAGCCTTCGCGGCGCATGTTTTCGATAAGTATCGAAAGGTGAAGTTCGCCTCTGCCGAACACCTTGAAGGTGTCCGCGCTGTCCGTTTCTTCGACTCTCATCGAAACGTTGGTTTCTATCTCTTTGAAAAGTCTTGCGCGTAAGTGGCGCGAAGTAACGTACTTGCCCTCTTTACCCGCGAACGGACTGTTGTTTACCATAAAATACATAGAAACGGTCGGTTCGTCGATCGCGACGAAGGGGAGTTGTTCTATGCAGTCGGGCGTGCAGATCGTTTCGCCTATGTTTATTTTGTCAAGACCCGAAACGGCTATGATATCGCCCATTTTAGCGTCGGTAACTTCCACTCTTTTAAGTCCTTCGAACTGATAGAGTTTACCTACTCTCGCGTTGGTAGTCGTCTTGTCGGTGTGTATAATCGTAACGTTTTCGGCGTCTTTTATGCTTCCGCGTACTATTCTGCCTATGCCTATACGTCCGACGTATTCGTCGTAGTCTACGTTGCAGATAATCGCCTGCAAGGGCGCGTTCATATCTCCCGTCGGGGCGGGGATTTCGGTTAAAATGGCGTCGAGCAAGGGGTTAAGATTGTCGCTCGGAACGTTTAAGTCCGCCGTCGCCCAGCCCTGTTTCGCGCTTGCGTAAATCACTTTGAAATCGAGTTGTTCGTCGTTCGCGCCGAGTTCGATAAACAAATCGATT
This sequence comes from uncultured Eubacteriales bacterium, assembly GCA_900556195.1. Taxonomy (GTDB): domain Bacteria; phylum Bacillota; class Clostridia; order Christensenellales; family Borkfalkiaceae; genus UBA10281. Next base: position 5,722 of record USOJ01000047.1, on the reverse strand, counting down.
ATGCCGTCGATCGTCTGATTCACGTCGCCGCCCTTGTCGATTTTGTTTACGCATACGACGGGTTTTTTGTTGAGCGACAACGCCTTTTTAAGTACGTATCTCGTCTGCGGCATGCAGCCTTCGACCGCGTCTACGAGCAACACTACGCCGTCTACCATAGAGAGTATACGCTCTACTTCGCCGCCGAAATCGGCGTGTCCCGGAGTGTCTATTATGTTTATTTTGGTGTTTTTGTAAATAACCGCCGTGTTTTTGGCGAGGATGGTAATTCCTCTTTCTCTTTCAATATCGCCGCTGTCCATAACTCTTTCGCCGACCACTTCGTTACTGCGAAAGACGTTGTTCTGTTTCAGAAGTCCGTCGACCAAAGTCGTTTTACCGTGGTCTACGTGGGCGATAATCGCGATGTTCCTTACGTCGCTTCTCGTATCCATTGTGTACGCTCCTCAAAAAAATCGGTTATAAGTATAGCCTTTCTCTCGGATTTTGTCAAACCCTTTTATATATAATATAAAAATAAATGATACTAAAAGCATAGACATTTGCGGCGTTTTGTGCTAAAATCGGGTTATGACGAATAAACGGAAAAAGATTTTAATGATAGCGACGGGCGGCACTATCGCTTCCAAAAGCGGTAAAAACGGACTTTCGCCCGCGCTTACGACCGACGAAATACTGTCTTTTATAAACGTCGGGGATTTTTGCGACGTAAACGCCGTTCAACTGATGAATATCGACAGTACGAACGTTACGCCCGCAAGGTGGCTCGAAATTGCCGCCGCGATAAGAAACGATTACGACGATTACGACGGTTTCGTTATATGCCACGGAACGGATACGATGGCGTACACAGCCGCGGCTCTTTCGTATCTCATACAAAGAAGTCCGAAGCCGATAGTTATAACCGGATCGCAAAAACCGATAGATTTAGACGTAACGGACGCGAGGACCAATCTTTACGACGCCTTTTTATACGCCGCGGACAAACGCGCTTACGGCGTGCAGATAGTATTCGACGGCAAGGTCATAGCGGGTACGCGCGCGAAGAAAACGAGGAGCAAAAGTTACAACGCGTTTTCAAGCATAAACTACCCCTATAAGGCGGTTATCCAAGATAAAACGGTAATTTCTTACGACCGTTCGCGTAAGCCGAAAAACCCCGTTTTTTACGATAAACTCGACGGTAAAGTGGGGCTTTTCAAGATGACCCCCGGCGCGGACGCGAGAATTCTAGACAGATATTTCGAACTTTCCGACGCGGTGATAGTCGAAAGTTTCGGCGTAGGCGGGATTCCCGACGGCGAAGAATTCGATTTTTACGACGTCATCGAAAAATGGCGTAAAAAAGGCAAAATCGCAGTCATGTGCACGCAGGTCGTAAACGAGGGCAGCGATATGACCGTCTATAAGGTCGGCAAAAGCCTTAAAGAAAAGTACGGCTTTTTGGAGTCTTACGACATGACCCCCGAAGCCGTCATATGCAAACTTATGTGGATACTCGCGCTTACGAGAAAGCGCGGTGAAATAAAACGCTTGTTCTATAAAAACATAGCGCAGGATATACTTTACGGAGATTGAAATGCTTAAAAAATTCGCGAGTTATTACAAACCGCACTTAAAACTTTTCTTTATCGATTTGTTTTGCGCGTTCGTCGTATCGGTCTGTAATCTCGTTTACCCCAAAGTCGCAGGCAAAATGATAGACTCGGCAAGCCTTAACTACGTGTTGATTTGTTCGGGCGTGCTGCTTGGGATATTCCTTCTTAAAGCGGTTATGAACTACGTAATCACTTACTGGGGGCACGTGGTCGGCGTAAGAATACAAGCCGATATGCGTAACGAACTGTTCGCTCACCTGCAGAAATTGCCGTTTTCTTACTACGACGAAACCAAAACCGGCTCGATAATGAGCAGGCTGGTAAACGACCTTTTCGAGGTTTCCGAACTCGCTCACCACGGACCGGAAGACGTATTTTTGTCGATAGTTTCCATAATCGGTGCGCTCATAATGATTGCGCTTATAAATCCGTGGCTCGCGCTTATAGTGCTTGCCGTTATTCCGATAATCGCGTTGATTGCCGTAAAATTAAGGCTCGAACTTATGTCGGCGTTCAAAAGGTCGAGGGAGAAAACTTCCGAGATAAACGCCGCCGTCGAAAGCGCGGTTTCGGGCATAAGGGTATCCAAAGCCTATACCGCCGAAAAACACGAACTCGAAAAATTCGGCGAAGCGAACGGGCAACTCGTCGAGGCGAGAAGTTGGCAATACAAGGCGATGAGCAGATTTCATACCGCGATGACGCTTTTTATGGATATACTCTATCTTACGGCGTTTTTAGCGGGCGGTTTGTTTTTCTGTTACGGTATGATAACCGCTTCCGAACTTACGTCTTACGTGCTGTACGTCGCGATGCTTATCACGCCCATAAGGACGTTTATCGCTATTTTCGAGCAGATACAAGAGGGTATGACGGGTTTCAGACGCTTCCTCGAAGTAATGGAAGTAAAACCCGAAGAAGACTGCCCGAAGCCCGTCGAAGTCGGAACGCTCAAAGGCGATATAAAATTCGACGACGTGAGTTTTAGATACAAAAAGGAAACCGACGACGAAGCGCACCTTATACTCAATAATTTGTCGCTCGATATAAAGGCGGGTAAGACCGTTGCGTTGGTCGGACCGTCGGGCGGCGGCAAGACTACGCTTTGCAATCTTATACCGAGATTTTACGATATAGATTCGGGTAAAATAACCGTAGACGGCATAGATATAAAGGATATGAGTCTGTACGACCTTCGCCGCAATATCGGCATAGTCGCGCAGGACGTATTCATTTTCGGCGGAACGATAAAAGAAAATATCGCCTACGGCGACTTTAACGCCACCGACGAGCAGATAAAGGAAGCGGCGAAAAACGCGAATATCGACGAATTTATAGAGTCGCTCGACGACGGTTACGATACGTACGTCGGCGAAAGGGGAGTCAAACTTTCGGGCGGACAAAGGCAGAGAGTGGCTATCGCAAGGGCGTTTTTGAAAAATCCGCCCGTGCTTATACTCGACGAGGCGACTTCCGCGCTCGACAACGTAACCGAAATGCAGATACAGGAAGCCCTCGAAAGACTTTCTGTCGGCAGAACGACCATAGTCGTCGCGCACAGGCTTTCTACGGTGAAAAACGCCGACGAAATAGTAGTGCTTGCCTCCGACGGAATAGAAGAGCGGGGCACTCACGACGAACTTATGCGAAAGAACGGAGTGTACGCCACGCTTTATAACTATCAATTCCGCAATTTGTAAACGAAAGACGCCGTAAAAGCGCGGCAATCTATAATTAAAACGATATGCCGGACAAGAATAATACGAACCATGGTCTGACGGCGTATTGTTCTTATCTGGCATAAGGAGCAGGAAAAAATGAGAATTTTTTTAATCGTTGCCGATAGTTTCGGCATAGGCGAACTCCCCGACGCCGCGAAATTCGGCGACGAAGGCAGCAATACTTTCAGGGCTTGCTACGATACGGGCATACTCGACGTTCCCACGCTCAAAAAATTAGGGCTGTTCAATATCGACGGCGTAAACTTCGGTGAAAAAGAGGCGTCGCCGATCGGCGCGTACGTAAGACTTGCCGAAACGAGCGCGGGCAAAGATACCACTATCGGACATTGGGAAATCGCGGGCGTTATCTCGCCGTCGCCCCTTCCGACCTATCCGAACGGTTTTCCGAAAGACGTGATCGACGAATTTGAACGTCTGACGGGCAGAAAAGCGATTTGCAATAAACCGTATTCGGGGACGGAAGTCATCAAAGACTACGGCGAAGAGAGTATGCGCGACGGCTCGCTCATAGTATATACTTCCGCCGACAGCGTGTTTCAGGTCGCCGCGAACGAAAGCGTAGTTCCCGTCGAAGAACTTTACCGTTATTGCGAAATCGCAAGGCAAATTCTGACGGGTAAAAACGCCGTCGGCAGGGTTATCGCAAGACCTTTTATCGGCGACGATAAAAGTAATTTTACCCGTACTTCCCGCCGTCACGACTTTTCGCTTTTGCCCCCGAAAGACACTATGCTCGACGTTCTGAAAGCGGCGGGCAAAGACGTGCTTGCAGTGGGTAAAATCTACGATATTTTCGGCGGCAGGGGTACGACCGATGCAGTGCGTACCGTCAATAATAATGACGGAATGGATAAAACCGCAGAATATCAGAAGAGAGATTTCGACGGACTGTGCTTCGTGAATCTCGTCGATTTCGATATGCTTTACGGGCACAGAAACGATGCCGTCGGTTATGCGAAAGCCCTTAACGAGTTTTCGGCTCGGTTGGACGATTTTATTTCGAAGATGCGCGACGACGACGTGCTTTTTATCACCGCAGACCATGGTTGCGACCCGTCAACGCCGTCAACCGACCATTCGAGAGAATACGTTCCGCTCCTCGTTTACGGTAAACGCGTAAAGCCCGTAAATCTCGGCACGAAACCGACTTACGCGTATATCGCAAAAACGATTTGCGATATGCTCGGAGTAGAAAACTCTCTCGCCGGCGAATCTCTCAAATCCGAACTTCTCCGATAATCCGCTCTTTCGCCAACGCTCGCAATGACGTTGTTTTGTTGCGTGTCATGTTGAGAGTAAGCGAAGTCCCCTCGGCAGGGCGCCCCCTTTCCGTCGCACTACGCGCGCCACCTCTCCCGTTTCAACGGGAGAGCATACTCCCGGAAGGGTGGGCTTTTACGGAGTAAATATAAAAAACACGATGAAAAAAATCAGAATATTAAGTCTTATAAACGCGGTCGTAACGCTCGCCACAGCGGCGGTTTACGTCGTTACGACCGTCATATCCGTAAATAAATTGAACGCGCCCGTCGTCGGAGCGGATAAATTCGTTACCGAAAGAACGACAAAACTCAACGCCGTCGCGGGGACTTTCGGGATAATTATATCGATCGCGCTAGCGCTTTTAAGTTTGCTCGTAACCTATTATTCGGCTAAAATCGCGTTCGGCGGCGACGAATTTTACGGGGATAGAAAAAGCGGAATCGTATTTTTTGCCGTATTGTCGCTCGTCGCCGCGCTTATATGCCTCGCTTTAAGCCAAAGCGGCAGACTTTCGGCGTATAAAACCTGTTTGTATTGTCTGGGCGGACTTTATTGCTCTCAATTCGCGCTTCCGATCGTTGAGTTGATAATATCCGACGTAAAGAGAAAGCGGGAAATTGCGGCGGAAAACGGAGTTTGTTCGTTGCAGGCAGCAACGGCAGAAAGCGTCAAAAAAGAACTCGAAAAAGAAGCCGAAACGATCGAAAAAAAACTTTGACAAATTATCAGAAAAACGCTTGACAAACAAAAATTCATATGATATTATATACGAGCGTTGTAATTCGTTGACGGGGTGTAGCGCAGTTGGTAGCGCACGAGGTTTGGGACCTTGGGGTCGGGAGTTCGAGTCTCTTCACCCCGACCACGTCGATAAAGACACGGGCCTTTAGCTCAGTTGGTTAGAGCAGCCGGCTCATAACCGGCCGGTCCTAGGTTCGAGTCCTAGAAGGCCCACCACTCACAACTTTACACTTGCATTATAATATGGCCTGGTAGTTCAGCTGGTTAGAACGCTAGCCTGTCACGCTAGAGGTCGTGGGTTCGAGCCCCATCCAGGTCGCCATTGCCCATTCGCCTCTGTAGCTCAGTCGGTAGAGCAGGGGACTGAAAATCCCCGTG
>USOJ01000046.1 GCA_900556195.1 uncultured Eubacteriales bacterium | reverse complement strand
ACGTTTCGGCGGTTTACTATTCTACCTCAAAAGTAAAAAAGACGGCGAAACCGATAATAATATCGCTTTCGTCGTCTTTGGTCGCAATTATAATCGCCTGCCTGCTGTGCAGGGTTATGTAGTATAATTCGTAGCATACACTCCGCGGTAAACCACCCTTCCGGGAGATTTTTCGCTTACGCTCAACATGACGCTCTTATCGTCTTCGTCGGGTCTGAAATCAGTCGTCGACGTCGAGATTTTCGATGAAGGTATCTTTCGGGGCGGGTTTACTGTCGCCGTGCTTAACGAAAAGCATGGTTATAAACGCAATCGCCACGAAGATAGTCGCGTAATAGAAGAGCGGACGCATACTTCCGAACAAATCCATGACGGCGCCCGACAAAATGGGCGTTACGATCTGCGCCGCCATACTCGCGGTATAATAGTAACCCGTAAATTTACCGACGTTTCCGCCGCTTGCGAGTTCGACTACCATCGGGAAGGAGTTGACGTTTATCGTCGCCCAACCTATACCCGCCAACGCGAACAATACGTCGAGAAGTATGACCGACGAGTTGGCGTTCATGAACGTCGCCCCGAAGAACGCCGTCGCAAGCAAGCCGACGCCGATTAAAATACTCTTCTTTCTGCCGATTTTCTGCGCCAGAAATCCTACGGGAACGTAAGAAATTATAGCCGCCGCCTGCGCTATTAAAAGCGTGGTGTTATAGTCTTTATGAAGCACGTTCGTCGCGTAAAGCGAATATTTAGACGTAACCGCGTTATACCCTATATACCACAGCGCGACCGAAGCGAGAATAAGTATTAAACTTACGAATTCCGACTTGGTAAGTTTTCTGTTGCCTTCGTCCGCTTTTTCTTCTTCGGCGGTTTCGAGCCCGTACTTTACGGTGTCCTGCCGCATTTCTTCTGCCCATTCGGGTTCTCTGACCTTCCAGATAAACGCAAGCAAGCCTACTATCATAAGCGCGCATACCGCGCCGATAAAGCCGGTATAAGACATAAGTTGATTGAACGTCTTACCCGTTTTGAACACTATGCCGAGTACGAGTACTAACATTCCGCCCGCCGTACCCATAAGATTTATAATCGCGTTACCCTGCGAACGGAGCGGTTTGACCGTAACGTCCGGCATAAGCGCGACCGCCGGAGATCGGAACGTCGCCATGGCGATAAGCGTTAAAAGCAACAATAACCCGAACAAAACGAGCGGTACGGGGTTGGAAGTCGTCTGCTTCCACGCGTATTTATTCAGAGCGGGGTTTACGAGATTGGTATACGCGTTTTTGACGTACGATTTATCTACGATATTGCCTTCCCCGTCTTTATAAACGGTCGTTTTGCCGTCTTTTTCGACGGTCAACTCGAAATACTTTCCGCCGCGATAGCCGTAGACGGTTTCGGGCTGCGAATGATCTTTAAGATATTCTTCGTTGATACCCGTATACCACTCTTTGACCTTCGTTTTCTGATCGTCGGTAAGTTCGTCGTAATTTTTATTGAAAACGACGTTTGCGGCGTAATCTTTGATTTTTAATTCTTTCGGAACCGACGTATTCGTGAACGCGCTGTATTCGGCATTGGTTATAGAATAGTTATCTTCGAAAAGTTGAGAATAAAATTCTCCGCCGTCTTTTACGTTGAGTTTCGCAAGTTGAGCGTTATCCGAAAAAGTAAGGCAGAAAAACGAGCAAGCCGCAACTATCGTGCCTAACACTACGTAAGGAGTTCTCCTGCCGAATTTCGATTTGGTTTTATCCGACAGCGCGCCGAAAAGCGGAAGCATAAACAGCGCGATTATATTATCGAGCGACATTATTACGCCCGAAAGCGTCTGATTAAGACCGAATTTGTTGACGAGCATCATCGGAACGATACTGTCGTACGCCTGCCAGAATGCGCATATCAGAAAGAACGCGAATCCGACGAAAATAGTCTTTTTATAGTTGAGTTTCATCATTTTTCCTTTGGTGTTATATTTTTTTGTTTATAGCCTGCGGGCAACCGCCCTTCCGGAGCATTCTTCCGCTTCGCCTCGGAATGACGGTACACGTTCGCCCGTACTCTTAACAGATATTACTTTACGGGCAGATACAGCAGTCGGTGGCAGGATTCGCACTCGACTATTTCGCCGCCTTTGAGTTGCCGTTGCTGCGCGTCGGGGAGATCTTTTCCGCAAGCGCAATAAATTCCGCTCTTGCCGAGTTCGGTAGCCTTATTGAGTACGGGGAAAATACGATCCTTTCTCTTTTGTTTATATTTTTCCATAACGTCTTCCGGAATTTGCTTTTCTATCGCCGCAAGTTCCTTTCTGATACCGTCGATTTCGTCTTTTTTAGAGTCTTTCAAAGCGTTATACCTGGGCATGTATTCTTCGTACTGCTCTTTCATCGCCTTATTTTCGTCTTTGATTTTGGAAAATTCTTTCAGAACGCCCTTTATTTCACCCGCTACCGCTTCGATAGCCGCCGCAAGCGATTCGATTTCGGAAGACAGGGTCTGCGCTTTCTTCTTGATATATACGACCTGATCGAGATCGTCGCCGACTTCGAGACCGTCGTATTCTTTGATTTCCTCTTCTAACTTCGCGTAGGTGGAGTTGAGCGACGCGTATTTCGCGACGAGTTCTTCCGCCCTTTTATCGAGCGCGGATATCTGCTCGTTTACGCTCTTCAAAAACGTCTGCGCCGCGTGGGCTTTCTTTCTCTCTTCGCTTTTTGCGAGTTCGAGTTCGATGTCGCGGAGTTTCTTGTCTACTTCCTGATAAGCCAATATTTTATCCAACATAATTTTCTCCTTTCCTTCGCTCAGGCAAATCTGCCGTCGCAAAAGAAATATATTTCTTTATTTTTAAGCGTTTCACGCGCGTAGTCCGCAAAACGCTTCACTCCGAGATTTTCGGAGGCGTAGTGCGTGCAATTTATGACGGAAAGTCCGCCGTCGATTGCTTTTAATAAAACGTGGTGCGGAATATCCGCAGAAACGACCATATCCGCATTACGTTTAAGCGCCTCTTCGACCTCGGCTTCGCCAAGCCCCGCGCCGCAAAACGACGCGATTAAGCGTATTTTTTTGGTTTTATCGCCGTAAAGCGAGCCTTTATCCGTTCCGAAAACGGTTTTATATCTTTCGAATATCCCATTAGCGGTATCGTCGGTTTCGGACAGTCTGCCGTAGCCGACGTTTTCGCCCAGCGGGGTTAAAATTTCGGTGATTTTTCCGCCGAGCCCTTCGGCAAGGCAATAATCGACGCCCGTTTTCGCGCAATCGAGATTCAGGTGCATGGAAATGACCGCTATATTATTCTTTACGCAGGCATACAAAGCCGAATCTTCGGAAATCGACTTCAAGGGGTTATATATCGCGGGGTGATGAGTAACGATGAGATTAACTCCCTTTTCAATCGCCGCTTTGACGCTTTCGCCCGTAAGATCGAGACAGAAAAGTATTTTTTCGATATCGCCCGTATTGCCGACGATTATTCCGCTGTTGTCATAGCCGTTTTCGAGAGCGACGAGTTTATCGGACAGTTCGATCGGCGCGTATTCGCATAATTTTTCAAAAACTTCACGGTAATTCATTGTATTATTTTTTCTAATTCGGTTATCCGTTTTTCGATTTCTTTCCGAGAGGTTTCGGAAGCCTTTTCTTTCGCTTCTTTAAGTTCGTCTATTCTGGAATTTACGAGCGCGATAAAATCTTCGCCTTTTTCCGTTAAATTATCCCTGCCGTACGCGTAGTCGTCGGCGGTATAAGTTTCGTTACCGCCTTTTTTTGCGAGAATCACGTCGTAAAACTTGCCGTCGCGGAAGGTATAATCGCGTAAAATCTCATAGCCGAGAGAAACGAGATCTCTTCTTACCCGTTGTGAATTTTTCATGGGTTGCAAGACGAGATATTCGGGAAGCCTCCCCGCCGCCGCAGCCAAAATATCCGAGATCGTATCCCCGCCCATGCCGGCAATTAACGCGCAATCGCAATTCCCGACGTTTTCGAAGCCGTCGGACACGACCGCCGTAAACTTATCGGGAAAAGTTTCCTGAAGCAAAGTTTCGGCTTTTTTAAGACATTCCGCCGAGATATCCGACACGATTACCCTGTCGCATTTACGATTTTTTAACATTTCGTACGACATATATCCGTGGTCGCAACCTACGTCGGCGAAAACCCTGCAATCGGGAATAAGCGATAACAGGATATTGAATCTTTTAGACATCTATAAACTCTTTCAGCCTCTTGCTTCTGGTGGGATGACGCAGTTTGCGTAACGCTTTCGCCTCTATCTGACGAATACGTTCACGCGTAACGTTAAATTCTTTACCGACTTCTTCGAGCGTCCTCGGCTTACCGTCGTCGAGACCGTAGCGAAGTCTTAAAACTTTTTCTTCTCTGGGGGTAAGCGTATCTAAAATTTCGAGAAGTTGCTCTTTAAGAAGATTGCTCGCTACGACGTCCGTCGGGGCAAGAGCCTGCTCGTCTTCGATAAAATCGCCGAGGTGGCTGTCTTCCTCTTCGCCGATAGGCGTTTCGAGAGAAACGGGATCCTGCGAAATCTGCTGAATTTCGACAACCTTTTGTTCGGGAATACCCATTTCTTTGGCGATTTCTTCGGGGGTCGGTTCTCTGCCGTATTGCTGTAAAAGCAATCTTTGTACCCTTACGACCTTATTGATCGTTTCTACCATATGAACGGGAATTCTTATCGTCCTTGCCTGATCTGCTATCGCGCGGGTTATCGCCTGACGAATCCACCACGTGGCGTAAGTCGAAAACTTGAAACCTTTCTGATAGTCGAATTTTTCGACCGCTTTCATAAGGCCTAAATTACCTTCCTGAATAAGGTCGAGAAACTGCATGCCCCTGCCGACGTATCTCTTGGCGATAGACACGACAAGACGAAGGTTCGCGACGGAAAGTTCTCTTTTCGCGCTTTCGTCGCCGTCCATCATCTTTCTCGCGAGTTCGATTTCGTCGTCGGCGGAAAGAAGGGGTACTTTGCCGATATCTTTGAGATACATCTTGACGGGGTCGTCCATGCTTATCTCTTTAAGAAGTTGGTCGTAAAGTTCCTTATCTTTTTCGTAATCGTCGACGATTTTTATGCCGTTTTCTTCAAGAGTCTTATAAATCTCTTCCATTTGCGTCGAATCGATATCTATCTTTTCGAGTTTATCGCAAAGGGTATCAGAGCCGATACTGCCCTTGGGTTTATAGGTGTTGACGAAATCCGTTTTTAATTGTTCTAATTGTTCTTCGGTAATGCTCATTTATTTATCCTCCGCCGTTTGATTCGGTTATCTTCGACTGACCGACGAAAGTTTCGCCGTCAAGTCTGATATGGCAAGTAAAAGTTGTTTTCGTTTTTCGGTATCCGTTTCGCCCGCGAATATCGCGTTAAGTTCTTTAAGTTCGTTTTCGAGCGTTTCTTTTTTAAGCGAGTTTACGCAGTCTATAAAATATCTTATTTCGCCGCGCGTGCCGAACACGCTGTCGCCCGCAGAAAGCACGGCGTTATATTCGACGAGTTCGTCGCCCGTAAATTCGCCCGATAATTCCGACGGGAATATCTCTTTGCCCGCTTCGCGGTACGATGCGAGTATATCCCACAGTTTTCGGTGAACCGGCGACATATCGAAGCCGTCCAAACTTACGCCGACCGAGTACGGTTTATTGAAGAGCATCGCGCAGAGCGCGAATCTCGCCGCGGTCGCGTCGCGGGTTTCGGGCGTTTTTTGCTCTGCCGCGGGTTCGTTCGGTTTTTGTTCGCCGCCCTCGATTTTATAGAGATCTCTGCTTAAAGACTCGTAAGTCGTACCCGTGGTTTTACCGAGTTTACGCAGCAAATCTTCTTTTTCGCTGCTCAAATCGACTTTCGCGATTACTTTCAAGGCTTCTTCTATATACTTGCGTCTGCCGACGGTATCCCTTAAATCGTATTCTTTTTTAAGGTTATAAAGTTTGAAATCCACGAGCGGAATGCTCTGCTTCAACAGGTTGCCGTAGGCTTCCGCGCCGAGTTTCTTTATTACGTCGTCGGGGTCTAACCCTTCGGGCAATCTTACCACCCTTACGGTCAAACCTTCGTTGGCGAGTATATCGAGCCCCCTTACGGTCGCTTTCTGCCCTGCGCCGTCGCCGTCGTAACTTATAAACACGGTGTCGGCGTAACGCTTTAACATTCTCGCCTGTTCTACCGTAAGCGACGTTCCCATAGAAGCGACTACGTTTCTGAAACCGCCCGCGTAGACGGAGATTACGTCCATATATCCTTCGACCATGATAATGCTCGATATGCCGTGCAGGTTCTTTTCTTTTTTAAGGTTATTTATATTGTAAAGCGTTCTGTTTTTTATAAACAGTTCGGTTTCTTTGGTGTTTTTATACTTGGCGAAATTCGGCTTTTTTTCAAGCAGCCTTCCGCCGAAAGCGATGACGTTGCCGAGATTGTTTATTATCGGAATGATCAGCCTTCCGCAGAGCGAATCGTACACGAACGATTTACCATCGTCTTTTTGCTTTAACTGGCACACTCCGCACTTTATCATCTCTTCTTCGGTAAAACCTTTAGATTTAAGGTAATTAGGAAGAGAAAACATATCGAGCGACGCGCCGAGCCCGAAAGCAGTAGCGACTTTTCTGTCGATTTGCCTGCTTTTGAGATATTCGCGGTGAGCGTCGGCTTGTCCGTTACGGAGATTATCGACGTAGAAAAGAGCGGTCGTCTTCATAAGCGACAACATTCTCTCTCTGTCCGAGCGGTCTTTTGCAATCTGCTTTACGTCTCTGTCGTCGTCGGGAAGCGCAAGCCCCGCCCTTTCGGCAAGATATTTTACCGCGCCGACGTAATCGAGATTTTCCATGGTTTCGACGAAGGTTATTACGTCTCCGCCGCGACCGCAACCGAAGCACTTAAAAAACTGCCCCGCCGAATTGACCGTAAACGACGGCGTTTTTTCGGAATGACCCGGCAGCGGACAACACGCCCAGTAATTGACGTTGCCGCGTTTTTGCAACACGCAATATTTGCCTACGACGTCTACTATATCGTTTTTGGCTTTAAGTTCGTTCACGAATTTTTCGTCGAACGCCATTATCCGCTCACCTCCTTACGGTTCGTTTTTGACCTCTTTCGGCGGCTG
>USOJ01000045.1 GCA_900556195.1 uncultured Eubacteriales bacterium | reverse complement strand
GGCGACCTGCCGAGGGGACTTCGGTAAACCTCAGGATGACAAAATTGTCTTTGCATAAATGCCGATGGGTAAACTATTGTAAAATTTTCACAAAACCGTTGACAATGATACTACAATTGTGTTACAATGTAAATATTCAGAGAAATTGCGGAGGTTTTATATGGAAAACAAGCCGAAATTATCGATAACGGCAAAAAAATATACGGGCGAAACTTCGGTCGTGTCGGTAAGATTTCCAGGTGATATGATTAAAAAACTCGACGAAATGGCTCAGGCGACGGGCAGAACGCGTAACGAAATAATTATGCTGTGCCTTGAATTCGCGATAGACAACGCTACGATAGAAAACAAGAAATAAAAGGAGAATGTATATGGCAAACGTAATCGACGTAATAAAATACGAAGGCGACAACAGGACGTTTATCTGGAAGCACCCCTGCGAAGATTTCAATACGGGTTCTCAACTGATCGTCCACGAATCTCAGGAAGCGGTATTTTTCCGCGACGGCAAGGCTTTGGAAAGTTTCGGCGCGGGCAGACACACGCTCGAAACTCAGAATATGCCCCGATTAAAAGACCATTTTAACGCGATCGCGGGCGGCAAATCGGTATTCCACGCCGAAGTCTACTTTATAAATCTTACCACGCAACTCGGCGTCAAGTGGGGCACGGACAGCAAAATAAGAATGTTCGACCCGATAAGCGGCTTGCATTTAGAGTTGGGCGCGTGCGGAACGTTTAATATTAAAGTTATCGACGGACGAAAACTTTTACTAAAAGTCGTAGGCACTACGAGCGGTTTTACGCAGGATAACGTGTTCGGAACGACTTCGTCGGCAACGAATTATTTCCGCGGAATGATCGTCGCGAAAGTTAAGAGCAATCTTGCAAGAGCGATTCGTGAAAACGATATAAACGTTCTCGAAGTCGACGAGCATACCGGCGAACTCGCAGATATTCTCAAAAACGAGATAAATAAGGTTCTGGACGATTACGGAATGTACGTTCCCGAATTTTTCATTACGAACGTTTTGACTCCCGACGACGATCCGAACTACGCAAGGCTTAAAGAACAGCACGCCGAAAGGTATTTAAGGGTTCAGCAGCAACGCATAAAAGAAGCCGAAGCGGTCGCCGCTACGAAGAGGGCGGAAGCCGAGGCTCAACTTAAACTTGCCGTAGCGAAAGGCGACGCTTACGCCGAAGCCGAGGCGAAAAAGATTCTGGCCGGCGCGGAAGCGGAAGAAATAAGGCTTAAAGGTTTTGCCGAAGCCGAAGTTTTAAGGGCGAAAGGCGGAGATTATCAGTCGGAAACGGCAAGAATAGTCGGTAAAGCCGCGGCGGAAAACGAATCGTCGGGCGCGGGCGGCTCTATCGCGAGCGGAATCGTTCAGACGGGCGTAGGTTTAGGCGTAGGCGTTTCGGTCGCCAAAGAAGTTGCGGCTACCATAAAAGATACCGTTTCGGCTTCCTCCGCGTGGGATTGCCCCGCTTGCGGACAAAAGAATTTAAGCGGTAATTTCTGCCCCAACTGCGGGCGTAAACGCGGCGAATAACGGTTAAAGGAGAAAAACCATGGAATTAAGAATTAAAATAGGCAAAAAAGCGATAGTAACGACTTTAATACTCGCCGTAATTCTGGCGGCGTATAACGTTTTGTATTTCGTTATTCCGTATAATCGCGATTTGAGCAACGCGGCTATGTGGATAACTTACGGCGTAACTACGTTTCTGACGGCGTTTTCGGCGGTAACTGTTTGCATAGGAATATACGACAAAGAATTGAAATCGCGCGTGTTCGGAATCCCGATATTGTATCTCGGATACGGCGTTTTAGTCGCGCAATTCGTTATCGATACAGTAATCACCGCAGTCGGAAGCAGATTCGAAGTCGGCGCGTGGGTCGCGGCGGTCGTCGAAACGTTATTGCTTGCGTTCTTCTTTATATCGCTTATCGCGAGAACGGCGTATAAAGATACGATAAAAAAAATAGACGAAAAGGAATATAAAGAAAGTTTTATCCGCGAACTTCGTCCCGAACTTAAACTTCTCGTCGATTCCGTAAACGACGGCGAAGTTAAAACCGCGCTAAATAAGTTGTACGAAACGGTTTTGTGTGCCGACCCCGTTTCGAGTAAATTCGTAATCGAAATCGAAGACGAAATTTCCGAAAAAATCAAGGCTCTGAAAGAATCCGTTGCTGCGGGCGACGACGTAAAATCGCTTAATTTAATCCGCGAAACGGATTTGCTCGTAAAAGAAAGACAACTCAAATTACGCGGCTGACGGCGGTTCTATTGAATTTTTTTGCAGGTATATGCAAAAAAATCCGGTAGAGATATTCCGAAATAACAAAAACTAAAACGATAGAGAAGTAATATGATATTCAAATGTAAAATGTGCGGCGGGACGCTGGACGTAAAAGAGGGGCAAAGCATAGCGGAGTGCGAGTTCTGCGGAACGAAACAGACGATTCCCGTAATAGACAACGAAAAATCCTTTAATTTACATAATCGCGCGAACGCTTTAAGACTCAGAAACGAGTTCGATAAGGCGATTATCGTGTATGAGAATATATTGACGGATAACCCCGACGACGCGGAAGCGCACTGGGGTTTGTTGCTGTGCAAGTACGGGATCGAATACGTCGACGATCCGCTTACGGGCAAGAAAATTCCGACCTGCCACCGCACGCAATTCGATTCCGTATTTTCAGACCCCGATTACAAAGCGGCGATAAAAAACGCCGACGTACTCGCCCGCGAAGTATACGAAACGGAAGCGAAAGAGATAGACGGAATACAAAAACATATCCTTGAAATATCGCAGAAAGAAGAGCGTTTCGACGTGTTTATCTGTTATAAAGAAAGCGACGAAAACGGACGACGCACGATAGACAGCGTTATCGCGCAGGACTTGTATTCCGCGCTTACGCAAAAGGGATATAAGGTATTCTTTTCGAAAATAACGCTCGAAACGAAACTCGGCGAAATGTACGAGCCGTATATTTTCGCCGCGCTCAATTCCGCCAAAGTAATGCTCGTTATAGGCACGAAAGAGGCGTATTTCAACGCGGTATGGGTGCGTAACGAATGGTCGAGATTTATAAAAATAATGGAACGCGACCACGACAAATATCTTATACCGTGTTATAAGGATATGGACGCGTACGACCTGCCTATGGAAATGGCGAGTTTTCAGGCTCAGGATATGGGCAAGATAGGCTTTTTGCAAGATTTGTTATACGGGATAGACAAACTTTTCGGCAAAACCGCCCGCCCCGTAAAAGTAGAAGAAAAGCCGACTGCCGTCATACAAAACGGCGTGAATTATTCCGCGCTGTTAGAAAGAGCGCAGATTCTGATTGAAGACGGCGACACGAAAAAGGCGGATTCTCTGCTCGAAAAAGTCTTGAACAACGACCCGAAAAACGCCAAGGCGTATTTTTATAAACTGCTTATCGACCTAAACGTAAAAAGCGCGGACGAGTTGAATAATTTTACCCGTCGTATTTCGGACGAGCCGAATTATATAAAAGCCTATCGCTAAGCCGACGCCGCCATGAAAGCGGAATTAGACGGGTATTCGAGTCGGATAGAAGAAAATATAAAACGACAAAAACAAGAAGAACTGTACGACCGTTGCGTAACATTGTGTCATTTCACCAACGAAAAATATGCGCTTGAAGCGGCAAACGGGTTTCAGAAACTCGGAGATTATAAAGATTCGCGGGCTTATTACGAGCGTTGTGTCGCAAGACTTGAAAAAGCATACGACGAAGCGGTAAATTATATTAAAAATTACAATTACAGCGACGCGGCGTGTCTGTTAGAAGATATTAAAGGTTATAAAGATTCTGTTCAACTTATAGAAAATTGTTGCGCTTTAAGAAACAAAGAAGCGGTGTATCGTTCGGCGGGTTTTGCGCGTTACGATTCGGTAAATTCGCTTTCAGCGGCAATCGAAAGATTAAAAACGATAGGCGATTACAGAGATTCCGCCACGATTATCGAAAAATACAATCAACGTATAAACGAAATAAAGCAGCGTGAAGAAATAAGCAAAAAGAGAAAGATACGTTTTATAAAAATAGCGTTGCCTATAGTTGCGGCGATTATTGCGTTTGCGCTTTTAACCGTATATTTGTTTATTCCGCTTACCAAATACAACAAAGCCGAAAGGGCTTATAAAAGCGGAAGCTACGATACGGCAATCGCTCTATACGACGATTTATATCGCAATCATCACGATTTCAAAAACGCCGCGAGTAAGATAAAACAGACAAAATATAAAAAGGCGGATACGCTCGTTAAAGCGGGTAAATACACCGAAGCGGAAGATATTTTCGTCACCCTCGGCAACTATAAAAATTCAGTCGACAGATGGTATTTAACCAGGGCGAGCGAAAATTTTTCAAACGGAGATTATATCGACGGGATAAACTTTGTCGTTATTAAGGCGGACGGTATTGTCAACGTAAGGTTCGATACCGACGGCGGGAGGGAAATGTCGAATAAACGATTTTTCGGGAATACTGAGGTAATTTCTAAAAATATTCCCTCGGCTGAAAAAGTCGGCTATACGTTTGTAAAATGGGAAATATCCGAATGGAACGTAGATACGACCCCAAAAGAAAACAATAAGTATGTAGCAAGTATAACCTTAAAGGCGGTTTATGTTTTGGGGGCTTATGATTTAACATACGAATTAAGAGGAGGTACATGCGACAACTTGCCAAACACGCATATCTATGGTGAAGATACCGTACTCCCGATTCCGACTCGTAAAGGCTATATTTTTGATGGTTGGTCTTATGGGGGTGATGAAAGATTTGTAATGATTTCAGAAAAAGAGTATGGTGATAAAAAATTATTTGCAAATTGGCAAATAATCTTTTATAATATTTCTTATGAACTTAATGGTGGAGAACTTCAATACTCAAATCCGTTGACATATACTGTCGAAGACGAAATTGTTTTAAATCTTCCAGTGAAAGAACACTATGATGCCTCTTGGGACAAAGATGGTAAGATAAGTAGAGGAACTATTGGAGATGTAACTTTTTCAGCGAAATACACACCTTCAATTTATGTTATTACATATGATTGCGGCAATAATTCTGCAAATCCCATCGAGTATACAATTGAAACTGATACGATTGAATTACAAGATCCGTATTATATAAATGCCGATTTCGTTGAGTGGCAAATTGACGGAAAAAAGAAGACGAATATACCTACAGGATCTTATGGTGATATAACAATAATTGCCATTTGGAATCAATACGATGTGAAGTTGCAAGATTTCGGTGATAGTTATTCAGTTGTCGGCATTAATATATCAAGCACGGACATAGATATTAAATCGGAATATAAAGGAAAAACAGTTTCGAATATTACTGCAGGTGCGTTTTGTGATTGCCGGAGTTTGACGAGTATAACTATTCCCGACACCGTAACCTCTATAGGCAAAAGTGCGTTTGAAAAATGTAATACAATTGAGCGGATCGTAATTCCCAATAGTGTTATTGATATCGGTGAGTCAGTTTTTAATGGTTGCACCGCTTTAAGTGAAATAACGTTGCCAAGCAATTTGGTGTTTATCAGCAGTTTACTTTTTGCAAATTGCACATCACTGAAAAAGGTTTATATTCCTAATATGATAACCACAATTAACAGTGACGCATTTATTAATTGTGATTCGCTTGAAGATATATGTATTGAGGATTTATCTAACTGGTGTGTAATAAAGGGCTTGCAAAACATTATGTGTCACGGGAACAAATATAAAAAATTATATTTGGGTGAAATATTAATGACAGAACTTATAGTGCCATACAGAATAGAACATATTGCGGAGTATGCATTTTACGGATGTTCAGAGATTAACAATATTGTTTTTCGAAAAGGAACACTAAGTCTTGCAATTGGTTCATATGCCTTCGCAAAATGTACAGGTCTTTCAAGTGTTGTTCTGTCAGATGAGGTATATAGCATTGGTAGTGGGGCTTTTTTGGAGTGTACTTCTATGGATAATATAACTATGGGGGCTGCTTTGAGAAGAATGGGTGAAAATGTTTTTCACGGGTGTAGCAACCTAAAAAAAGTTACATTTAATAAAATTACGAAATGGTATTATTCTCGATCAAACCAATATTCTTCAACAAAGTGTCTTGACGAAAGTGTTATTAGTGATCCTGAAAAAACAGCCGCATATCTAAGTGGTTTGTATGCGAGATATTTTTGGATGACATGGGATTAAATTTAGTATGAAGTGCAACAGTGAAGAAAAATAGATTTTATATCAAAATTCGTGTAGAATATAACAGAGGAGAAAAAATGAGTGAAATAAATGTCGCAGAGAAGT
Organism: uncultured Eubacteriales bacterium; assembly: GCA_900556195.1. Taxonomy (GTDB): domain Bacteria; phylum Bacillota; class Clostridia; order Christensenellales; family Borkfalkiaceae; genus UBA10281. The sequence goes on along the minus strand of USOJ01000045.1, from coordinate 794 downwards.
ATTTCAAATTGGATAAACAATCGAAAAATGCCATGTATCATTATACATCGGCAAATGCAATAATCAATATTTTCAAAGAGAAAACTATAAGATTTACAAATTGTTTGTTTTTGAACGATGTTCAGGAATATAACTATATTGTTACACTGTTTAAGGAAATGTCAGAAAAAAAAGTCTTTAATAAACGCTATGAGAGGTTAATAACGGCAGTAATCAACGCTCTGGATAAAAGGAATACATATTGTATGTCAGAAATCAAACAAAGTGGGAAAATACATTTCTGGCACAGCGAATATTATGTATTGTGTGGGTCAACGCAACAGGATTCTTTACCGATGTGGAATTACTATGTAAAGTCGAACGGTTGCTATGGTTACAACATTAAAATTTCAGTAAACGATATTGTGAGTAGGCTAGATAATGTTAAAGGAAAAGTTTTTTATGGACAAGTTATCTATGATAAGGACAAGCAAATGGATATACTGAAGTGTTTCATTGACGACATAACTGATAAATGGGAAAACGAAAAAATGCAATTGAATAACAGGATCGAAATCGAAAAATGTAATCAACAATGTCAAGAGGACATAATGCAATATATACAAAATATCAGATTGTTTTTCAAAGATAGCGGTTTCAAGCATGAAAGAGAATATCGGGTTGTAATTCTATATGATTCATTGGGCAATGAATCGGGGGCAAATCAACAGATAAATAAGGGTTATTCAATCAATAATGGCGTGATTACTCCTTATATCGGAGTAACATTTAATAAATTACCGATTGAAGAGATT